>CAYOXN010000135.1:0-1533 GCA_964407965.1 uncultured Candidatus Saccharibacteria bacterium | reverse complement strand
GACTGCAATCCTTGATCCTTTATCTTTAATCCTTTACCCTGCACCCTACTTGATAACTTTATGAACTTGAAACTAATTTCCCTAAACGCTACTTACTACAAGCTATAAGCGTTCCCTAAAACCTAAAACCTAATTAAGTTTACTTTAGTATTTAGTAGAGATAATAAAAAAAGACCGCGCTAGCGGTCTATTGAGATTTAAATTTTATTTATTTTTATTTAATTTTACTTAATTTTATTTAATCCCCTACTCTCGTGCCACCCTAAACACTTCTTCCACGTCTGTCATGCCTTCCAGGGCTTTTAGCAAGCCGTCTTGTACCATGGTTATCATGCCCTGGCTTATGCCGCATTTTTTAAAGTCTTGGGTGGAAGCGTTTTGGAAAATAAGTTTTTGCAATTCTTCGGTATTGACCAAAATTTCATAAATGCCCACGCGCCCGCGGTAGCCCAACCCGTTGCACTTCTCGCACCCTGCCGAATGGTAAAATTCCAGTTTCCCCGGAACTTTTATTTTGGAACTGGGCGGTATGGCGTGCAGCACGTACGTAACCTTTTCCATGACCTGGGGCGAAAGCACGGCTGGTTTTTTGCAAAACTCGCACAAACGGCGCACCAAACGCTGGGCCAATATGGCAGAAAGCGCGGGCGCCACCACAAACGGCTTTATGCCCATGTTTAATAGCCTGGGCACGGCGCCGGCGGCGTCGTTGGTATGCAACGTAGAAAGCACCATGTGTCCGGTAAGCGCCGCCTGCATGGCGGTTTCCGCCGTTTCTTGGTCGCGGATTTCGCCCACCATAACTATGTCCGGATCTTGGCGAAGTATGGCCCGGAGCCCTTTGGCAAACGAAAAATCATGCGTGTGGTCTATGGGGGTTTGGACTATGCCTTCCAGCTTGTATTCCACCGGGTCTTCCAAGGTAATTATTTTTACCCCCGGCTCGTTAAGCTGGTGCAAAAACGCATACAGCGTGGTAGTCTTGCCGCTGCCGGTAGGGCCTGTGGTTATAACCATGCCATTGGGCTTGGCCAATATTTTTTCAATAACCTCTTTTTGCTCGCTGCGGAAACCTAAGTCAGAAAGCTTTAGGTTTACCGCCCCCGTGCCCAACAGCCTTAACACAAACTCTTCGCCATAGGCCGAAGGCAAGCTGGACACGCGCACATCTATGGGTTGGTTGTCGGCATAAAACGTAAACCGGCCGTCCTGGGCCACGTCGGAAATATTGAGTTTGAGTTTGGCCAAAATTTTTACCCTGGTCACCAATGTGTTCTGTAACGTCTTGGCAATATGTAAAACGTCCTGCAGTACGCCGTCTATGCGGTAGCGCAATTTTATAAAATGTTCTTCGGGCTCAAAGTGCACGTCGCTGGCGCGGTATGCCATGGCCCCGCCTAAAATAATTTCCAAAAATTCACTGCCCGACAGCGCAGCCTGGGCAGACTCTTGGGCGGCCGCCTTTAGCCTTTGGAGCGGGTCTTGGGCGGTGTTAACGCGGACCGTGTCGTCTTGTTTGGTTTTTGGCCGCAA
>CAYOXN010000134.1:0-1575 GCA_964407965.1 uncultured Candidatus Saccharibacteria bacterium | reverse complement strand
TTTGTCCCTATGCTTTTGTCCCTCGCGTTCGCCGAAGCTATTGCCATTTACGCTTTGGTTATTACGTTTACCCTGTAATTGAGTGATTTTAGGTTTAATGATGTTGTGTAATTTTCAGTGCCGGGGAGGAGATGGCCGTCATCTTACTTTCTATCCGGTTAAAACTTAGACTAAGTATAAGCCTTTACCGTTACATAAACCGTACATTAAAGATGATGACGGCCATCAAGCCTTATAAGCTATTTTTACAACATCATTAGGCCCCTAAATTATTAAATTCAAACTATGGACTTTATATATATACTCGATATTTTTGTTAAGACTGCCCATGCTGCAACCGAAGTGGCGACAGAGACCGAAAAAGCCAGCGGGATAGGCACGTTAGGTTTAAATTGGAAACTGTTTGTTGCCCAACTTTTTAACTTTGCCGTCATAGTCGCGGTGCTGTACAAATGGGTTTTTAAGCCCGTGGGGCTAAAACTCCAGGAACGGTCAGAAAAAATAGGCAAGGCCCTTAAAGATGCCGAAGACATAGAAAAGCAAAAGCTGGAATTTGAAGTTTGGAAACAGCAGTCAACGCAAGAAGCAAAACGAGAAGCCGCTGAAATAATTACCGCTGCACAAAAAGAAGCCACCATAGCCAAAGATTCTATCTTGTCGCAAACCAAACAGGAGCAAGCCAAAATAGTCTCACAGGCCAAACTACAAATAGAGACTGAACAAAAACAAGCTTTAGACCAGGCCAAAGGACAAGTAGCCGACTTGGTTACCAATGCGGCCGAAAAGGTAATCCGCAGTAAATTGGACGATAAAAAAGACAAGGAGCTTGTTACCCAAGCCATTAAAGAAGCCGAGGAGGGCGCCTAACCATGAAATTTTCCAGTAAAGACTACGCCAAAGCATTATATGATTCGGTTTCTGAAGTTTCGGGAAAGGACGCAGAAAAGGTTTTGGAAAATTTTGCGAAAGTCCTAGCCGATATGGGTGACTTGGGCAAAATGGAAGAAATTGAAAAAGAATTTAACAAGCTTGTCCACAAGGAACAGGGGAAGCTGGAAGCCGAAATTACCACTGCCCGCCCCTTAAACTTGGACAAAGCTTCCATGGAGCGCTTAAATAAAATAGCCAATGCCCAGGTCCAAGCCACTCCCAAAACCGAAGACGAAATAGTTGGCGGCGTTATAGTAAAAATGGAAGACAAGCTCGTTGACGGCAGCTTAAAAACGGAACTTGATAAATTAAATAACCTCTTAAAATCTTAGTGATTAAAGTTTAAACTATATGGCAACTTCAGAAGCAATTATTTCACAACTCAAAGAAAAAATTTCCAATTACAAACCAAAAGCCAATGTGGAAAGCATTGGCACCGTTTTGGAAGTCGCCGACGGGGTAGCCCGTATTTCCGGACTTAAAGAAGTTGCCAGCATGGAAATGCTTGAGCTTTCTTCCAGTTCGGCAGGCGATACCGTACTTGGCGTGGCTTTGAACCTAGAAGAACACATGGTCGGCGCCATTATTCTTGGCGATTACACTAAAATAAAAGCCGGCGACACTGTCCGCTTAACCGGTAAAATC
>CAYOXN010000133.1:0-1595 GCA_964407965.1 uncultured Candidatus Saccharibacteria bacterium | reverse complement strand
ACCATTGGCCGGAAGAACTTAGGGGCAGCGTAGCTTCTACGCTTTGGCCGACGCGAACTGCAAGATTTATGTTTTGGTTCGGCATGCTCAAGGCATACACGGAAGCCGGGGCTATTAACACAGTCGCCACCAGCATTGCAGCGAACAAGCTTCGTTTGTTCATAATGAAATAAGTTTTAAGAGTGATCAGTTAATTAATTATATCATATTTTATAATTTTGTCAAGCATTTATAACAACTTAACGAGTGCAAGAATCAAGAATCATGGTTTAGTAATAAATAAGGAGTAATGAGTAATTAGAAAAATCAGAATGACCAGTGGTATCCGCGCCATCCGTGTATCCGTGAATTTAAGCTAAACGCTACCCAATACCAGCTAAACGCTAGCTTATCACTCCCCCACCCACGCAGATTTTCCCTTTATATAAGACCAAACTTTGGCCGCTGGCTATGGCTTTTTGCGGCTTATTGAATATGACGCAAAAACTGCCCTTCACTTGCGGAATTAAAGTAAGCGGCACTAACTCTCCCTGATGCCTAAAACGGCCGGTTAAAGCTAGTTTTTGGCCCTTTAAAGGCTTGTCTACCAGCCAATTCAGCGTGTGTAATGAGACTTGGGTAACTGAAAGCTTAGGGTCGTTTGGGTCATTGGTGACATACAACTCGTTTTTAACCATATTTTTCCCATAAACGTAATAAGGTCCGGTAGCGCCAATTTGTATGCCCTGGCGTTGGCCAATTGTATACAGGGAAAGGCCTTGGTGCCGGCCCAGCGTTTTTCCGTCCTGGCCAATTATGGCGCCGGGTTTTAATTTTATTTTTTGTTCCAAAAAATCTTTCAGGCGAATGCGCCCCACAAAACACAAACCCATGCTTTCGCGTTTCTGGGCATTGGGCAGCTTTATTTTTATTGCCAATGCCTTAACTTGCGGTTTCTTCATTCCCCCTATAGGAAACAACACATGCGGCAATTGTTCTTTCTTTATGTTGTAAATAAAATACGTCTGGTCCTTAAATTCATCTGCACTTCGTTTTAAAAAATATAATTCTTCCGGCTTTGTTTTTACTTTTGCAGTACCCTTAATTCTTAATTCTTGATTCTTGATTCTTACCTGTGCATAATGTCCCGTTGCCAAATAATCAAAGCCGTTTTTCATAGCCCAGTCATACAACAGTTTGAATTTTATTTCCTTATTGCACATGACGTCCGGGTTGGGCGTTCGGCCGGCGGCATATTCCTTAAAAAAATAGTCTAGTACGTGTTTTTCGTATTGTTTTTCAAAGTCCAGCGTATGCAATGGGATGCGCAAAAACGCAGCCACCCGAATGGCATCTTGCCGGTCCTGCAGCCACGGGCATTCATCGTACTTAAGCCCCTTGGTGTCTGACCAGTTTTTCATGAAAGCTGCCTCTACCTCATAACCTTGCTTTAAAAGCAAATATGCCGAAACAGCGGAATCTATTCCGCCGGAAAGGGCTAGGAGGACTTTTTGCTTTTTCTTTAAATAAACCATTACTATAAAAAATATTAAACTAAACTTCTACTAAAGTGAACCTCCCCGGCCAGGAGGCCGGGGCTTCCCATCCTGCTAAAA
>CAYOXN010000132.1:0-1657 GCA_964407965.1 uncultured Candidatus Saccharibacteria bacterium | reverse complement strand
AGATCCGTGTAAAGGTTTAGTAGAGAGCTAAACGCTACCCACTACACGCTAACCGCTAATTTCGTACTTTAGTTTCCTTTAGTATTTAGTAGAGGGTTAAAACCTAATACCTAGCTATTGAACGCTTCTTCCAGTTTTTGTATATCAAACTTTTTCATTTTTAAGAACGCTTCGGTAAGCCGCTTTTGTTGCTCAGGCGTGCCTTTGCCCATCATTTCGTTCATAGCTTCTGGCACTATTTGCCAGGAAACGCCAAACTGGTCTTTACACCAACCGCACTGTTCGGCTTTGGGGTCCTTGGACAATTTTTCCCAAAAGTAGTCTATTTCTACCTGGTCCTTGCAGCTCACCATAAACGAAACCGCTTCGTTAAATATAAATTTATGCCCCAGCGCGCTGTCCATGGCCACAAACCACTTACCCGCAAGTTCAAAGTCGGTAAACATTACCGAACCTGGTTTTTCGGCACTGTTGCTTTCGGGATATTTTACCAAGGCGCCTCGGCGCGTTTCGCCTTTGCCGGCAAAAACAGAAAGGTAATACTCCGAAGCTTCTTCGGCTCTTCCGGCTAAGCTTTGGGTAAAGAGCAAAGAGGGCATAATATTCGGCCTTGGTTCACCGTTTGGGTTTGTTAAAATAAGCTGCCACGAAAGCCCGTATTTGTCTTGCACCCAGCCATAAAGCTCACTAAAGTCATACCTACCCAATTCCATAAGTACTTGCCCGCCTTGGACTAACTTTTCCCAAGCTGCTTGTAGCCGTTCTTTGGCCCCACTGTCACGCGAAGGGTCAAAGTTTACCATAAACGAAACGGCCGGGTTAAATTTAAAATACGGCCCGGCGCTTATGGCCATAAAATTTTCTCCAAGCAAATTAAATGTCACCGTATCTACGTCTCCCGAAGGCGTGTCGTGTAATTGGTGGACACTGGTAACTTTAGAGCCTTGTCCAAAAACCTCAACATAAAAAGCTGCTGCTTCTTTAGCCTGTTTGTCGAACCATAAATGTGGTGTAATTTTTTGCATAAAGTATTTGGGCATTCTATCATTTTATCATCCTAACATTTTAACAACATGTTATTGCAGTTGATAATATGATAAAAAGATAAGATGTTAAAATGATTTTCAAATTTTGTTAATTTGTTAATTACTCAATTTGTTAATTTCCCCAACCCTATACTTAACTATTTTAGAAACTAGCGGTAGCGGTAAGGGTTTGTTTAAGGGAAATTGTATAGCCCCCTTTGACTGCTCGTATTTTTTTAACTGCTCTTTAAAAGCGAGTATGCCCGACGGTGTAGGATAAAACCCAATATGGTTTTTCCACGCGGCAAAATGCACTAAATTTTTGCCTAAAACAAAGGTAGGCATGCCGTATTTTATGGCTTCTGCTGCCTGGGGTGCCGCTTTATGTATTGTTTGGCGCATTTGTTTAAGCTTTATTTGGACACTCCTTTCAAACAGGCCAATATATTCGTCTATGGTTTTGTAGTTTATATTCATAGTTCCTTTAGTATATCCGAAGTGTCGTTTTTTGCGGAGTTAACCAATGTGGAAACTTCGCGCATTTCCATATTTTTGGCAGGATACGGTTTTAATAATTTTATCAACTCATCTGACTGATCATGCGCAGCAATATACGCCCTTTCCATTTCCCG
>CAYOXN010000131.1:0-1662 GCA_964407965.1 uncultured Candidatus Saccharibacteria bacterium | reverse complement strand
TCAACGTCTCCCTCAAAGTACTGTTAGTCACCACTTCTTCTATAGCTTGGGCAATTTGCTCTTCCGAATAAGGATTTACCAGCAAGGCAGCGTCCCGTATAACTTCGGGTATAGAAGTAACCTGGCTGGCTACAACCGGGACCCCCAAGGCGGCCGCTTCAAGCGGCTGGAACCCAAATCCTTCGTAGAGGCTGGGGTAAACCAACGCTTCGGCCAGGGCTATAAGCGCCGGTTTGTCGTGCTCCCGAACATATCCCACATGCATCACTTTCTTTTGGGACACGGCTTTACGCAGCAACGAATGCATGCTGGCATATTTCCAGCCGGTTTTGCCGGCAACAACCAAAGTGAGCGGTTCCCTCACAAGCAGCATGGCCCGCAGCAGCGTTTCTAAATTTTTCCGAGGCTCCAAAGTGTTTAAAAACAAAATGAACCTTCCGGGCAGCCCGTATACATTCCTCACGCGCCTCTGCTCGGCTATGGGAATATTGCCATGGAATACCGAATGGTCTAGTCCCGGGTAGGCAACGGTTATTTTTTGCGTGGCTACCCCATAGAGCCTGACCAAATCTTCCTTTGTATATTCAGAAACCGCAAATATTTTTTCGGCTTTATGCGCCAATTGCTTGCCCTGGACAAACCAATGCCACAGCCTGCGTTTTAAGTCATACAGCTCGGGAGAGACCACCGGTGACAAGTCATGTACGGTTAAGTATATTTTTTTGCCATGCCCGACGCTAATTTGGTTGGCGTTGGGCATGAGCAAAACATCGAATTCCCCTATTAAACTTTCCAATTTAACCAGCCCCAACTTGAATAGAATGTTCAACACTTTGTTAGGTATGGAGGTTTTAACCAGTTTGGCATTTATGTAGTGAAAGTCGCCCGGCAAAGGCGCTTGCCTCCAAGAATTATAAAACAAAATGTATTGGTTTTGCCTATCCAGTTTAAGCAAAGCCTGCGTAAGGTTCAAGGCATAATTTTCCACCCCGCTCACGGAGCCGCTTTGTAAACTTCTCAGGTCTATGGCAATGCGCATATGGTAATTGGTTAAGGTGCGTGAGGCTGTCTGGCATGTCGGGCAATAAACTGGCTAAGTTTGTCCTTAAAAATTTCTTTGGAAAACTGTTTTGCGTGGCTTACTAACGCATGGTTTTCATACTTTAATTTTGACCAGTGCCTAACCATGTCACTTACCGTATTTTCCGAATATTCATAAAAAAATTCCCCGGTTTGCCCTGCAATTATGGTCTCAAGGCTGCCGCCCTTCCCAAATGCCAAAGTAGGTGTCCCACAAGCAGTTGCTTCAAGGGGCATAAGTCCAAAATCTTCCAGCTGCGGGTAAATGAACGCGAGCGCTCCTGAATACTGCCGCCGCAATTCTTCGTCGCTTACCCTCCCAAAAAACTTTATATTGGGTGCGGCAATGGACTGCAAATATTTTTTTTGCCGGCCTTCCCCCACTACATGCAGGGGCAAACCGAGCTTGTTAAAAACATTAACAATAAACTCATTGTGCTTGTGCGGTTGCAACCTCCCAGCCAGTAAAAAATAATTGCCCTGCTCGCCTTCGCTATGCCACATGGGTAAATTTATAAACGGGTGTATGACAGTGGACGTGCGGCCGTAAAATGCCATAATCCTTTTCTGCACTTCCTGGGA
>CAYOXN010000130.1:659-1708 GCA_964407965.1 uncultured Candidatus Saccharibacteria bacterium | reverse complement strand
AAAAGACTGCTGTTTTTACCCTAAAAACCTAAATTCTAAGTCCTAAAACCTAATACCTAGGACCTAAAACCTATTTTAGTAGAAGTTAAGTATGTACCATATTTTTCCAACTTTTCGTTGTTGGAATTTTTTTATAATTGTGGATAACTTTTACTGTCCGTTCGTTCACCTGGTAAATATAAGGGTTTGACAGAGGGTGAACGATTGTATAGTATATAAATACACAAAAACGCCCTAATTATTAATACACACATGTATGGCTAACGACATAACCGACAGGCAAAAAGAGCTTTTACAATTTATTATCAAGCAAGTCCGTGAACGCCAGTTGCCGCCCAGTATTTCCGAAATGGCCGAGTTTTTGAAGGTCAAATCAAAAAATGCCGTTGCCAAACTTTTGGACGCTTTGGAAGAGCAGGGTTTTATACGCACGAACGGCAAAGCCCGCGGCATAGAAATACTGGACTCCCTTGGCGACAGTTTAATGAAAGGGCTGGTTCGGGTACCGCTCCTGGGGCATATTCAAGCCGGTGTGCCGCATTTGGCCGAAGAGCAAATAGAAGACTGGATAAATTTGCCTTCCACCCTTATTCGCGGCAGGCGGGACGTCTTCCTGCTCCGGGTCCGCGGCGACAGCATGATAAACGCCGGCATATTTGAAGGGGACTTGGTAATAGTCAAACCAACCAAAGACGTGCGCAACAACGACATAGTAGTCGCGCTCCTGCACGACGAGGCCACGGTTAAGCGCTTTATCCAAATAAAAAACCGAGCCTACCTAAAAGCCGAAAACCCCAAGTTCAAAAACATATACCCCAAAGAAGAATGGATGATCCAAGGCAAAGTAGTGGGAGTGATTCGGAATCTTGAATAACTCCTTTAGTCGAGTAGTATTTAGTAAGTAGCTTTTAGGGAGGCGCAAATGCATGAAAATTATAAAAATTTGATAGTTTGGCAAAAATCTATGGATTTAGTGGTTGAAGTATATACCGTAACTGCTAAATATCCACCAAGTGAACTTTATGGTCTTTCATCACAATCACGACGGG
>CAYOXN010000130.1:0-649 GCA_964407965.1 uncultured Candidatus Saccharibacteria bacterium | reverse complement strand
CTCTAATATCGCAGAAGGCAGGCGTAGAAATAGTGAAGGTGATTTTGCACGATTCTTAAGTATAAGTTTCGCTTCCGGGGCTGAACTTGAAACACAAATAGGAATTGCAAAAAGGCTCCCATGGGGAGAAAAAATAGATTTTTCTAAATTGGAGAGTTTGTTAGAAGAAGTAATGAAAATGTTAAATAAACTGTTACATAAACAGCCCTTACATTATCAATTGTAGCTTCCTAAACGCTACCTACTACCAACTAAACGCTAATACCATGTCCGAATTACAAAAGATTAAAAATCAAATAACTTTTCAACTCCGCGGCCTATGCGCCCACTGCGCTACTGGCAAAAGCGGGCAGCACCATTGCCCGGTTCAGGAAATATCTGCACGCGTACAGTCTCTTCGCGGCGTGCCGCTTATTGTTAACAGCCAGTTTAAGGGCGTGTTGTTCCCGCGGGTGTAAAAAAGAAAAGCCCCTGCACGCTCGGAAGTAGGTGTGCAAGGGTGGGGAATATGAACATTTAAAACGGGCGAAAGCTCGTTTTTATATTGTTCCCCCTAAAGGTCGTCGTGTCCCGCTAGACTCGACGAAAAGTATTATAATTCTTTTTGGAAATTGTTACAATAGGCAAATTAAAAAGCCGGCAAGTAAAA
>CAYOXN010000129.1:0-1757 GCA_964407965.1 uncultured Candidatus Saccharibacteria bacterium | reverse complement strand
TTTGCTTGTTAAGCAGTTTCATTTTGCGGGTTACGTCGCCGCCGTAGAGGTAGCCGGTTACGTCTTTGCGCAGGGCGGAAATGGTTTCGCGGGCAATGACTTTGCCGCCTATGGCGGCTTGCAAGGCTATTTCAAACTGGTGTTTGGGTATAAGTTGTTTTAACT
Organism: uncultured Candidatus Saccharibacteria bacterium; assembly: GCA_964407965.1. Lineage (GTDB taxonomy): Bacteria > Patescibacteriota > Doudnabacteria > UBA920 > UBA920 > CAZPRQ01. Next base: position 1,592 of record CAYOXN010000129.1, on the reverse strand, counting down.
TTTCTACTAACTCTTTACCGTCTACTGCCGCAACCGAGCGGTGCATTATGGCAGCCAAAGCCGCAACGGGTTCGCCTGCAACCAATATATCCACTTTAACCAAATCACCCACTCGCTCTTCCTTAAAGTCGTAATTAAGCGAAGCATAACCCGAAGAAACAGACTTTAGTTTGTCGTAAAAGTCTAAAATAATATTCGCCAGCGGCATTTCAAAATGCATGTCTACGCGCGTGCCGCCTATGTATTTTATGTCTTTGGAAATGGCCCGGCGCTGGTTGGCTATTTCCATAATGGGGCCTATATAGTCAGTAGGCGTTAAAATATTTACCGACATCCATGGTTCGTACATTTCTTTTATAACGCTTGGGTCTGGCATTTCGGCCGGGTTATGGATAAACAACACCTTGCCGTCGGTTTTGACAATGCGGTACGCCACGCTCGGCGCGGTTAAAACCAAATCTAAATTGTATTCCCGGGTCAGGCGCTCCTGGACTATGTCCATGTGAAGTAGTCCCAAAAAGCCTGTCCTAAAACCAAAGCCTATGGAAGGAATATTTATAGGTTCAAATTCCAACGATGCATCTGAAAGTTTTAGTTTTTCCATGGCGTCGCGGAGCATGGGGTAGTCGTCGCCGGAAACCGGGAAAATGGTGGCATAGACCATGGGCTTTATTTGTTTGTAGCCGGGCAAAGGCTCTACATTATTTTTTTCCGGAAGTAATGTAACAGTGTCGCCAACACGGGCTTTGGAAACGTCCCTTAAACCAGTTACAATGTAGCCTACTTCGCCGGTTTTTATACTGTCTGATTTTTGCATTTGCGGATGGAAATATCCTACTTCCAAACTTTCGCTTTCGGCTTGGCTGCCGAGCGTATATATTTTTTGCCGGTTTTTCAATTCCCCGTCAAAGCAACGGACAAAAACCACCACGCCGCGATGAATGTCGTAAGCCGAATCAAAAATCAGCCCCCGAAATGGTTTGTCGGTTTTGCCTTTGGGAGCGGGTACGCGTTCTACCACTGCTTTTAAAATGTCTTCTACGCCTTCTCCGGTCTTGCCCGAAGCGTACAAAATTTCCTCGTCCTTAAAACCAAAAGCGTCTTTAAGTTCTTGGGCGGTTTTTTCGCGGTCGGAATTGGGCAGGTCTATTTTATTTACTACCGGTATGAGTACTAAATCGTGCTCCAAAGCCAAATACACATTGGCCAAGGTTTGGGCTTCTATGCCTTGGGTGGAATCTACCACCAGTATAGCGCCTTCGCAGCATGCCAAAGAGCGCGAGACTTCATACGTAAAGTCCACGTGGCCGGGGGTATCTATCAGATTTAAGATGTAAGATTTAGGATTTATGTCTGCACCTGTGCCATCACTTTGTACTTTTTGCGATTCAAGGCGGCTGGGAGTATATTCCATTCTCACTGGCTGGAGTTTTATGGTTATGCCGCGCTCGCGTTCCAGGTCCATTTGGTCGAGCAGTTGGGACTTCATTTCGCGCTGGCTCACGGTATGGGTAATTTCCAAAAGCCGGTCAGCCAATGTGGACTTACCATGGTCTATATGTGCAATAATGCAAAAGTTTCTTATATTCTCA
>CAYOXN010000128.1:0-1830 GCA_964407965.1 uncultured Candidatus Saccharibacteria bacterium | reverse complement strand
GGATCAAAGATAAAGGATAAAGGATTAAAGCCCTTCCTGATTTTTGATTCGTGCAGTTAATAAATTGTTAGAATGTTTTTTAATTTTGCTAATTTGTTAATTTGTAAATTGTTAAATTCCCTACCTACTAATTTTTACTTCGACGTTGCGACCAAGAACTTTATAAAGGCAACTATCCCCTGCCAGATGTTTTTTAATATGGGTATGGACCCAGGCAAAATAAGGATAAGGACTATTATATAAATAAAATCTTTTTTCAAGACTTTGAAAATGGAGTACACCAAAAGCACTGCCAGCCCCAAAGAAATAAACGGCCGAAGCACTTCGGGAAAATTGTTTAAAAACTGCAAATATAAATCTTGTATTTCGCCCATGGTTATTTTTTACGTTTACTGACTTCGTCCACCACCGTCAAATACCTATAGTCAAAAATATCCTTTATGAACTTGTCAAAGGTATCGCGGCGCAACAGGAACTCGTCTACTGTCATTATACTATAGTTTATTTCCTGGCCCATAAGTTTTTCGGCATTTTGCAAAAACTCGTCCATTTTTTTCAAATTTACCTTGCCCACAATTAGCAAATCTACGGGTAAATTGGCATAGCCGGTAAACAGACCGGAAAGGAACGCGGCCTTAACTTCGCCCAGCCGCCGAATGGCCGAAAACAGCTCGTCCTGGTACTTGGGGCCGTTTTTCAACAAATAAGATTTTATTTCGGGAAGGAGCTTGTATTTGGTATTTAAAATGTAGTACCGCTTGGCCTTCTTGCTAAATACATGGAGCTGGCCGCGCTGGGCAAGGCTATTTAACAAATGGGTGGCTTTTAAATAAGGCAATCCCAGGCGTTTAGATATTTCCAGAGCCGAAAAGCTGCGGACCGGTGCGGCCAGGAAAAAGGCCATAATGAGCGATTCGTGCTTGGAAGCTATTAAATCGGCGAGCATAAAGCAATACCTTAATGTACGTTTTGCATTATAGCATATTTGCTTATTCGCTTACCAGCCATTTCATGGTATAATATTATAAACTACTGCCTAAGGCCTCAAAGGACGGCTAAAAGGGTTATATAATGCCCTAAGCCCTTATTTGAGCCGGTTTATCTACCATGGATGAAATAGAAAGCCAAGTTGCAAAAATCCAAATTGGGAATTTTAAACGTACCAATAGCTACGTCCATGTCCTAGCCGAACGCGCATCCGGCTCGGATGCTGAACTGTATGTTATTGCGGAACTCCCCATGCTTAACCCGGCAGCATTGGAATCTGCCGAGAATATTTGCCTAACTATTGCCGCCAGCATAAAGCGCAGCTTCAAACGTCCGCTCACAGCCGGCAGTTTTGAGGCAGCCGTAGCTGAAGTCAACGAAGAGTTGGGTAAATTGGCAGAACTTGGCCAAACCGCTTGGGTCGATACGCTCAACTGCATAATAGCCGTTAAAGCCGGCCACACGTTCCATATAACTACTACGGGAAAAGTTTTTGCATACCTGCTCCGCGGCGGTGAATTTACGGACATTTCCTGCAGCTCCGAAAAGCCGCACGTCCTTAAAACCTTTGAAAACCTGGCCGCGGGTAAAATCCGCATTGGCGACATGGTAGTCTTGTCTACCGCCCAACTCTTTAACCATTTGGCCATAGATCGCTTGAAGGACATACTTGAGTCCCAAAATTTCCTGACAGCCTCCCAAACCATAATAGAAATTTTAAAGGAAAATGCCGGTCCTGACATTGCTTTTGGCACCATATTTAACTTACAAGTGGCCAAAGGCCAAGCCGAGGAAGAAGAAATAGATTTGGAAGATTATGTAGCCCACCAACCCGCACAGCAC
>CAYOXN010000127.1:0-1839 GCA_964407965.1 uncultured Candidatus Saccharibacteria bacterium | reverse complement strand
TTAACCGACTTATATACGGGTTACAAGCTTGTGAAGGCTGCATATATTAAGGATATCTCTTATAAATCCCAGGGTTTTGAAATAGAAGTGGAAATAGCCGCTACAATTGTAAAAAAAAGTGGTACAATTAAAGAGGCCAGTATTCGCTATAACCCCCGGAATAAAGACCAAGGAAAACACATTAAGTTTTGGGATGCGTGGCGGGGCTTTGCGGCTATTATAAAAATGAAATTAAACCATTAATGTAAATAAATATGGCATATGTTGAGAAAGAAAAAGACGCTGCGCAACCTATAGAACATTTGGAAAAGGTTGTCAGGAAGGGGGTTGGGGGGCATGAGGTATCGCCGTGGATGATTTTTAAAATAATGGCGGAGTTTATTTCCGGTTTTGAATTTTTACGCCGGTACAAAAAAAGCGTAAGCATTTACGGCAGCGCCCGAAACGACATGCCGAACGGGGTATATGATGAGGCAACGAAGTTGGGTGCCAAGCTGGCCAAAGCCGGTTTTGCGGTTATGACAGGCGGAGGGCCGGGCATAATGGAAGCGGCCAACAAAGGCGCTTTTGAGGCGGGCGGCAAGTCGGTAGGCATAAACATACGCTTGCCGACCGAACAGCGGACAAACCCGTATGTGTTGGAATCGGAAAGCTTTTCTTTCTTTTTTACCAGGAAAGTCATGCTTGAGTTTGCTTCCCAAGTGTACGTATTTTTTCCGGGCGGGTTTGGTACGTTGGACGAGCTGTTTGAAATGGTCACCTTAATCCAAACCAGGAAAATAAAACGCATTCCCATAGTCCTTATTAATAAAGAATTTTGGGCGCCTTTGCTGGAATGGTTGGAAAACACGGTGTATAAGAAGAATAGGGCAGTAGACAAGGCAGACTTGGACATTTATCATGTAGTAAATACTGCCGAAGAAGCATATGAATACATAAAAAAATTACCCAGGGACAAACACTTGTTTAGTTAGCATTCGAGTGTGTAGGGGGTGGTCAGTCTCGTCCGCGACTGCCCTGGGCTTATCGTCGAAGTCTGTTGCTTTAGCATAGGCGAAGGCCGCCCCTACATAGGATACAGCAGATCTTACCCCTTTTATTGACATAGAAGGGGTTTTTAAATTAGGCTTAGGGGGAACAGGAGGTACTGTGATACCATTGCTACTCGGGGCAAGCCTGCTTGCCCTGGTCATAGATGTGGGGCTTGGCGGGGCAAAAAAGAATAGCCAGGGTCCCCGTTATGGCAATCCGGTTCCAAAACCTGGAAGTCTTTCCGGAATGGGTGGAGGATATATTGGGGATGTTGTCCTCAAGCCACTGTTTTAAAGTAGTGCCTGCTTGGCTTCGCGATCCGGAAAACGGGCGTTATCTGCCTGTCGAAGTCAATCCCGGCGAATTTGAGTTTGTGGTAGCGATGCACCTGGAGGGTTTGGGTTCTACCGTCCCTGAAGAGTTGTTGTATACGGTATACCACCAAACCGCCCACAATAACGGAGTTGTTGCTGACAGGTCATTGCGGATGTCAGAGCTAATGGACGAAAGGAAAAATATGTTCCTAACCTTGCGGCGCGACTTGGAGCTTGTTGCAAGGCTCCACGCATTGGTTTCGTAGGCTAGCTGCCTCTTGGCGGAGAAGAGGCAGCTTTTTTTTGCGTAAAAAGCGTATAAATGCTAAACTTTTTGAGTGTTTTAATATTTCGGGCTGTAGCCACCTCATCGACCTCCCGCCTTGGCGGGATAGACCTTGGTCTACCTACTCCCACATAGATCTTTCAAATTTGTATATGTAACATATTTCGGGCTGTAGTATACCGGTAGCCGCCTGCCTCTTGCCCCTTA
>CAYOXN010000126.1:0-1973 GCA_964407965.1 uncultured Candidatus Saccharibacteria bacterium | reverse complement strand
CCTTCTATATATGAGTAATTTTACCATTCTCGATGTTAGGGAACCTGAAGAGTACGAACTTGGCCACTTGGACGGCGCTATAAACATTCCTTCCCAAAGTTTAATGGCAGGCGTGCCTGAACTTAAAGACACCCCCAAAGACACTCCACTATTGGTTTACTGCCGCACCGGCAGCCGTTCGGGAATAGCTTTGCAAATACTTAAACAACTCGGCTTTACCAACGTAACCAACGGCATAAACCAACACATAGCCAAACAACGGTTTGGGGTTTAGTTTTATTTTTTCCATATTTAAGCTAAACTAAAGGTACAACTAACAACAAAAAAATGATAACCCAAGAATTGATTGACTATATCAATCACCAACTGGCCAATGGAGCCACTCCGGAAGAAATAAAAACAGCCCTCAAACATTCGGGTTGGAGCGATGAAATAATAGCCCAAGTTTTTGCACAGTTAAACCTCCACACGCCGCCTACTCCCCCCGTACCCGGGCCAGCTGCCCCATTAGCCCCGGGCGCAACCCCGGGCCAAACCTTTGCCCAACTCCCGCCTATAAAAACCCTAATCCTTGAAAGCTGGGAACTGTTGAAAGCGCGTTTTGGCACGCTCATTTTAAGCAGCTTGCTTATTGGCTTAAAGACTATTTTGTATTTGCTGGCTCCTGGAGTTTTGGCAATTTTAATAGTGGTTTTTTATAAAAAAATACCCGCTGTTATTTCCGGCATAACTTTAGGATTATTAGGTGGTGTAGCTTTATTTATTATAATCGTAACCAGTCTTTGGAGTGCGGTTTCTCAAATTACAGCCTTAAGGGACGCGCAAGAAAAAACCGGTACCCGTGAAAACGTAAAACGCGCCCGTCCTTATATAGCCAGTTTTTTCTTAGTCCAACTAATTCTTGGGCTGGTTATAATCGGCGGATATGTTTTGCTGGTTATACCAGGGTTAATACTTGCTACCTACTACGGCTTTGCCTTGGCAGTGTTAATAACCGAAGGCAAAAAAGGCCGGGCGGCATTGGCGCAAAGCAAAGCCTACGTTAAAGGCCGGGGCTGGAAAATTTTAGGACGCATGATTTTACCCCAAGTTGCCTTTTTTGTTGTATATGTTCTGCTCATGATAATTAACGCAGTATTTAAGAACTCGTATACGCCAATTGCCACAGGGGTCATTCAATTTATTCTCCAAATTTTATTAACCTTTTACTCTATTACCTACTCATACACACTATATAAACATGCCAAATCCACAACAGTAAACGCTAATGGCGAAAACTATATGGGCGGGGTTACCGGCTGGACAGTGTGGGGAGCTATTGGCGGGGTGTTGGTTATATTGAGTTTGTTTGCTTCTGTAGTCTTATTAAGCCTAAATGCGGCACGTGCCAAGTCGCGCGACGCCAAACGCCTGGCCGATGTAAGGCAAATTATGTCTGCTTTGGAACTTTATTACAATGACGCGGAATCATACCCTGATTCCTTAGACGCTCTGGTACAAACCGGTGTTGTAGAAAAGCTGCCTGAGGCGCCATTACCAGCTGATGGTACTTGTTCAACTAAAGAAAACACTTATGCCTATACTCCAAATGCCTCTAACAACGATTATTCCCTGACTTTTTGTTTAGGCGCAGAAACTGCCGGCGTATCTGCCGGTAAGCATAAGGCTTCATATGAATACGGCATAAAATAAACAACCTTTATAAGGCTTAGCATTATGCCCCGTCCATGAGGGCGGGGTTTTGGTTTTATATAAGAGGCAAAATAGCCTTTAAAGAATAAGCTATTTTATATTTTCTGCCTTATATATGCCTTAAATTGGCATTTTTACGTTGACTAAACGTCAAAAAAAGCGTATAATATGAATACAAAGTGCTATTTGGCACTCTTTTTTATTCAAGGATTCCTTGCATAAATAGGGCCTAAATAGCGCTTTATCCCTCGCCTATGGTGAGGGGCGGCTGCTATATCCAC
>CAYOXN010000125.1:0-1973 GCA_964407965.1 uncultured Candidatus Saccharibacteria bacterium | reverse complement strand
GCATTGGTCATAACTAATTCAACCTGCGCAGGCGTACTAGAAGTTAATTCAAACTTCGAACCCATTTTGCCCAAAGCGTTCTGGATAAAAAATGCCGGTCCGCCCATTTGTCGTTTTAATTCCTGGCGCTCTTCGTTCAGCAAAATATCTTCCGCAAAACTAGCAAACACATGTAGCATATAAAAGTAATATAAATATTCCCAACTCCCTGCTAACGTCTAAAACCTAGCTCTATTATATACTAATTCCTTCATTTTTGCGCACAAAAATGCTATACTGAACCTAGTTTTAGTCTTAAATAACAACCCTATGTTAATTGCGATAATAATCATAGCAGTATTGGTTTTTGCCTTGGTGGCCATGTATAACTCGTTGGTCTCCTCCAAAAACCGCGTAGACGAAGCTTGGAGCGATATTGAAGTCCAATTAAAGCGCCGCTACGACCTTATTCCCAACTTGGTAGAAACCGTAAAAGGCTATGCCGCCCAGGAAGCCAATGTCCTTGAAAACGTCACCAAAGCCAGGACCATGGCCATGAACGCCGGCAGCATGCAAGAGAAACTGAAGGATGAAAACATGCTCTCAGGCGCACTGAAGTCCTTGTTTGCGGTTTCCGAAGCATACCCCGACTTAAAGAGCAACCAAAACTTCATGAAGCTCCAGGGTGACTTAACCGACACCGAAGACAAAATCCAAGCGGCGAGGCGCTTTTACAATGGCAACGTGCGCGACTACAACACTAAGCTAGAAACCGTACCCACGAACATTTTGGCTTCCATGTTCCACTTTACCAAGCGCGAATTCTTTGACATAGACGAAAAAGGCGCCGAAGGCCAACCTGTCAAAGTTTCCTTTTAGGAAACTTTGACCCTGAGCAATCCGCCTTTGGCGGAGAGTCGAAGGGTGGAAGTTAAATTCTAAGCACTAATTACAAATCATACAAATAATACTAATGCTATGAGCGAAGCTTTATTTGCTCAAGAAAGTTATAATATAGCTGGCATAATATTCAAGGTTTATAACGAATTAGGTTTCGGGTACCAAGAAAAGTATTATTACAGGGCTATTAAAAAATAAATTACTTAACTGCGGTTTTAGTATAAAGGAACAATTATATGTGCCTATTGTTTCTGATGGAAAAAGGATTGGATGCTATTATTTAGATTTTTTAGTAAATGAATGTATTGTCTTAGAAATTAAAGTTGCAAACGCAGTATACCCAAAACTCATTAAACAAGTTCATGGGTACCTAAAAGCAAACAAATTACAATTGGGGATAATTGGGGTTTTTACCAAGGACGGAATAATTCACAAACGTGTTTTAAATTTGTATTAGTAAAATTTGTACTTATTTGTAATTCGTGCTGATATGCTCACTTACGACCACATTTCCAAAAACAAAACCGAAAGCTGGATTTTAATATTCAGCTTTTTGGTCATAATTTCCCTGCTTGGTTTTGTATTCAGCCAATACTATGGCAATAGCAGCATTCTATATATTGCCGTTGGCTTTAGTTTGTTTACAAGTTTAATCTCTTATTATTTCAGCGATTCAATTACCCTTGCATTGTCCCAAGCCAAAGAAGTAGACAGGCAGGGCAACCCCGAACTGTACCGCCTGGTAGAGAATTTGTGCATAGCCGCGGGCTTGCCCACGCCAAAAATTTATATAATAGAAGACACCGCGCCCAATGCCTTTGCCACCGGGCGCGACCCCCAGCATGCCGTAGTCTGCTTTACTACCGGCATTTTGCAAAAACTGGAAAAACCGGAATTGGAAGGGGTGGTAGCGCACGAACTTTCGCACATTGGCAATTACGACATCCGCGTCATGACACTGGTGGTGGTGCTCGTGGGCGTAGTTACGCTTTTGGCAGACTGGATGATGCGTGCGACATTTTTTGGCGGCAGGCGCCGGAGCCGAGACAGCGAAGGGGGCGGGCAAATCCAGTTAGTTCTGCTTATAGTTGGCA
>CAYOXN010000124.1:306-1979 GCA_964407965.1 uncultured Candidatus Saccharibacteria bacterium | reverse complement strand
TAGGTATCTGTAGATCCGGATCCAATCCGTAGATCCGTGTAAAGGTTTAGTAGAGTCCTAAACGCTACCTACTAAATGCTAAACGCTAGTTTAGTAATTTCGTTTATTTTAGTATTTAGTAGAGAGCTAAAACCTAACCCCTAACACCTAAAACCTAATTTGTTGCTGCTGGTGTTGTGGTTGCCGGGGAGGTTTGGCCGTTGGAATTTACGAATTGTTCTTCTTTGTGGAAAAGGGCGGGCGGCAGGTACACGGAATTAAACACATCGTTCCGGGTTACACCGTCTTTGGTTACGTCGCGTTTCCAGGTGGCTTTCATGGAGCCGTCGGGTTTTCGGTCGTATTGGGTAGGCGTGTACACCGTTACTTCGCGCGTGTCTTTGGTACCGTACAATTCGTAAATAAGCGTGTCCTTGTCTTTAAAGTGCGCCCAAAGCAGCAAGTGGCCCGGCGTGTCGTTTTTAAATTTTAAGTCTATAACCCCCGGGTAAATGGTGGCGTCGGTCCCTTGGGGAGCGTAGTATTGCACGGCGTACGAGTGGTTGCGGCGCTGGGTAATGGGCAGGCCGGCGTTTATAGCCGCGCGGAACACGGTGGAAGACACTTGGCATAAGCCGCCGCCCAGTTCCGGAACGGTGCCGGTGCGCTTAATAACCAGCTCGGGCAAAAAGCCCTCGCTTTCCTCTACGGGCCCTAAATATTTGTTAAAGCTAAATTCCTCGCCAGGCGCAATAAGTACGCCGTTTACTTTGGAAACGCCAACTTGAATGTTATGGCGGCGGTTTTTGGGGCTGCCTTTAAACGCGGACTGTCCGCGGGCCACCAGTTCGTTTATGCCATAGTCGTTGGTGGCAGCCAAGCTGTTGGTGGGGTAAATAGTGGAAACGGCAAGCGTAGAAGTGGCACGGTTTCCTTCCAAAGCGGCAATGGCGGCAAAAGTGCTGGCATACAGGTCGGCAGTTAGGCCGTCTTGGGGCGGAGTAAATTGCGCCACTTTGCCGTCTTTAATTTCCAAGAGCGGTTCTTGGACAGGTACGTTTATTTGCGAGCTTAAGTTTTTTAAGTAGGCGTATATGGCGGCCGGGCGGTACGCATAAGTTTTGGTACTTACCGGCGCGGGTTTATAACCGCCGGCAAACCGGGCAAACATATCTTTGAATTGGAAAGTTTGTATAATATTGCTGCGCGCGGGCAGTTTGGTCCGGCCTTGCCAAGCGGTAACCATATCCGGCTCTACCGGGTATTTGCTGCCGTCGTATTCAAACGCAAAACCGGCGGCATGGGCTTGCGGGGCCGCGAGTATAAGAAAAATAAACATTAACCCTGTTAACAAAACGTGCTTTTTCATGAATGTGTAAATGTAATGACTATGCTGTGTTTGGGCAAGTGGGCTTTAATTTTGTCTGCCCATTCTATGACGGTTATGGTATTGGGTTGCCCCCAAATATGCATAAGGCCCAACGCATTTATCTCGTGTATGTCTTTGGTGCGGTATAAGTCCAAATGGTAGAGGTGTATAGGTGTTTGTAGTTTTGGTAGCTTAGCCCGGTACCGGTTCATAATTATGAACGTGGGACTGGTGACATGGCTTTTAACCCCTAAGGCTTTGGCTAAGAGTTGGGTAAAGGTGGTTTTGCCCGCGCCCAGGGGGCCAATTAACGCCAAGGTTTCCC
>CAYOXN010000124.1:0-296 GCA_964407965.1 uncultured Candidatus Saccharibacteria bacterium | reverse complement strand
AGATAACTTCTATTTTAAGGGCTAATTTTGGAATGTCGTCGAGTTTCTTGTTGGAAAAACGGGTCATACTTTTTCAAAAAGAAAGGGGGTTTTATAAGGAGGTATGCCATAATTGTACCTGCATTGACGGATTTAGTAAAATTTTTTATACTATAAAATCGCGTGGTTAGTAGATGGCCTCGGCTGATTACCGTTTTTGGGGATTAGCCGATGACCGTCTTCGGTGACTTACACTTTAAAATGGTATTAGCATGGATTTTCCATATTACCAGTTTTAACCATTTATCCCCGAAGAC
>CAYOXN010000123.1:0-1992 GCA_964407965.1 uncultured Candidatus Saccharibacteria bacterium | reverse complement strand
ACCCCGTCCGGCTTAACCAATACCAATGTCTTCTCTTCCTTAATGTGTTGCATAACAAAACTTTCGTTAATATATATCGTACGTATTTTACCAAATTAAACCGCATGAGGCAACCCTGCCTTGTATAATTTATGGCGCGTTATAAACCGGCAAGGTCCGTACACGCCTGGTTAGCAGCATATAACCCACCACCAACGCGGCGAGCATTACCCAAAACACCGGCGCGGAAATGGGCGCGTCCACGCTCGCAAACGGCAAACGCGCCAACCAATGGGTTACGAACAAAATATATTTTAAAATCCAACCCGCCAGCATGGCAAACCCCGAACCCACTACCGGAAACAGTGCCAAAAAACCAAACAACATGACCGTGGGAATAATAGGCAGCACGAGTAAGTTCGCCGGCACGACCACTAAGCTTAAACGCCCGAACTGGAAAAGTATAAACGGCAGGGTCGCCAAACTAGCCGACAGCGTAGTTATGACCGTAGGTTTTACCGGGCCCAAACTGGGTAATTTTTCGGTTAAGCTTTCCAACAACGGGTTGCCATAAACAATGCCAAGCGTGGCTGCAAAGGAAAGCTGGAAGCCTACGTCCCAAAATAAGATTTTGGGGTTCATAAGGAGCATGCCGGCCGCCGCGGCGCATATGGCCGGTCCGGCGGCATAAGGCCTGCCTAGCGCAAACGCCACCAAAAGCATGGTACCCATTACCGCCGCGCGGATAACCGACGCGGAAGGCCCGGCTATAAGCACAAACAGCACAATAAACCCGCACGCTACCAGCGTGCTGCCGCGGCGGCCGAAGACATACGCCAACCAACCCAATGCGGAAATTATAATGCTTATGTTATAACCGGACACGGCTACAATATGCGAAAGGCCGGTCTGGGTAAATTCGTCGGTTATGTTTTGCGGCAAACTTTTGCGGGCGCCTATTAAAATACCCAAAAGCAAACTTGCCTCCGGCTCTGGCATAACCCGTTGAAGCCTGGAAATTAAATATGCCTTAATGCCCAAAAGCCGCTCATATGCCCAATTGCCTTTGTGGCTTTTTAATATCAGGATTTTTGGGTAGGAACTTACGGCGTACACGCCGTGCCGTTCCAAATACCCCTTGTAGTCAAAATCTTCGTAGACTTTGGGTTCTCGGAGCGTGCCGGTTAAATGTAACTCATCGCCATACAGAAATTCCTGCACTTTTGTTGTTGTCAGTAATACTTTTTGTCCGTTTTCCCCCGGTCTTACCGTAAGCATTTGCCTGTCCGCCCGCACGTCCGGCTCCGCCACCACCAGGGCTTGCAGGGTAGTCTTATTCCCAAACAAAGCCTGGTAAGTACTTGGCTCATACGAAATGCCTATGCGCCACAAACCAAAAAATCCCGCAAAAAGCATGCAGCACACGCCCGCGGCCACTCGCCGTTTTGTACTGTAAAATATTCCGCACAATGCGGCAGCCGCACCCATGCCAAAAAACGGCAGGCTACCTGCGCCTTGCCAGTAAGACCCCGCCAACACTCCCCCGCCAAACATGAGGCAGCAGCCTAAAAAGATTTTTGATTTGGTTAGCATGCTTTATCAACAAACAAAAAAACCGCTTACCATTGACAAATTGTTATTAATATTATATATTCCGTTCACCTCTGGAGGGAGGCAAAAATGAAGTTTATCGCCATACCGGTGGTATTGATTTTGTCGGCTTTGGCAGTATATAAAAACAGCCAGGCCCCCAAGAGCCAAATTATCACCGTTAACGCTACAGACCCGTGCGGGCGGTTGATAGTCGGCCCACCGGCCGGCAACGATGGGTTCGTCCCCGTACCGCAATGCCCGCAAAGGCCCAGCCAACTGGAACTAAGAACGTCGGCTGGAACCGTAACGCAAGTGGGTTTTGCAGCGTGGGAAGTTTTACTCCCACCCGGCCAAGCGCAAAACAGTAACCTAGTGCTCACCATTCACACCGTTGGCAGCAGCCCTACAAAATGGCAAAGT
>CAYOXN010000122.1:0-2127 GCA_964407965.1 uncultured Candidatus Saccharibacteria bacterium | reverse complement strand
TTTGTGAAAAAAACTTATTTTGTTTGTAATTTTATTTCAACTTAAATTTAAAATCTTCAACTATCACTTATCCCCACCCAGTACCTTGCATAACAAGGTACTATGGTGTATAATAGCAATGTAACCATTATTTACCTTATATTTATGCCTATAGAAACCAGTGAACTGGAGGCGGTAAAGGCCCAAATGAGAAAAGGCATGCTGGAATTTTGCATTTTACTCATTATTTCCAAAGGCCAGGCTTATGCCTCCGATATTTTACGGGAACTAAAAACGGCAAACCTCTTGGTAGTCGAGGGAACGCTGTATCCCCTGCTGTCACGGCTTAAGAGCGAAAAACTCCTTGCCTACACTTGGAAAGAGTCCGAAGCCGGGCCGCCGCGGAAATATTATGAACTTACCGACAAAGGCCAGGAAAGCCTCAAAGCCCTCAAGGAAAGCTGGAAAGGGCTTTCCGAATCAGTAACCATGTTACTTAAACCTTAATCCTGTAACTTTATACTCTTTATGAAAAAAACCATTAACATAACCATAGGCGGCTTGCTGTTTGCGGTAGAAGAGGACGCCTACGAAAAGTTAAACGCGTATTTAAATGGCATAAAGGCGCATTTTGCCCACAGTGCCGACCGCGAGGAAATAATAAATGACATAGAAGCCCGCATAAGCGAACGGTTTAGCGGCAAACCCAAAATGGCAGGAACTACTGTCATAACCATAAACGATATAGACGAACTTATTGCTGCCATGGGCCGGGTGGAAGATTTTGAAGGCGGCGAAAAAACCGCACCGTCCCAAGAACCAAGTCCTGCCAAGCGGCTATACCGGAACCCCGATGACATGATTATTGCCGGCGTATGTAGTGGCATTGCCGCCTATTTTGGAATAGACCCAGTGGTAGTTAGGCTCATATTTGGCTTAAGCTTGTTTTTTGGCGGCTTTGGCCTGTTACTGTACATAATTTTGTGGGTCATAATGCCGGAAGCTAAAACGCCGGCCCAAAAAGCTGCCATGCGCGGTGCGCCTACTACGCTTGCGGGCATAGAACAAACCATAAAAGAACGGGTGCAGGAATTTAAGGAAGGCCATAAGGGACAAGGAGCAGAGTTTAAGCAAGGCGCCCGGGGGGCTGCCGGCAAAGTGGCATCGGGACTCGGCACTCTCATACGGGGCGCGGCTAAGGTCTTGGTAAAAATCTTGGGATTGGTAATAATCATAGGTTCGGCCATAGCGTTGTTTGCGCTTACTTTTGGTTTGACCACCCTGCTCTTTAACGGCAATTCCCCGGCCGTACAATTCCCTTTGCGTGACGTTGTCAGCGGGGTGCCGTATATACTGCTTTTACTCTCGGCTTTCTTTGTCCTGTTCGTGCCCGTACTTTTTTTGCTTACCCTGGGCGGCAATATTTTACGGGGCAGTTCCGGCATTTCCAAAACCGTGGCTTTTTCCCTTTTGGGCTTGTGGATAGTGGCTTTGCTCACGGGCGGAGTAGCCTTTGGCAAGTACGGCCCGGAAATAAAAACTAGGATGCAAGAACACCCCAATTTTAAATATACGGAAAAAAGTTTCAGCCAAAACGGCTTTACCGGGATTTCGGTTGGCAACGCTACGCGCGTCACGCTCCAACCCGGAGAGGCTTTTGGCATAACGGCCAAAGGCAGGCAGGCAGACTTGGACATGCTGGAATTAACGGTAAACAATGGGGTTTTAAACATAAACCAAAAAACCACAACAGCCTGGTGTGTCTTTTGCATGCGCGAACCGGTACAAGTAACCATTACCATGCCCGAATTGCGCAGCGTTAAAGCCAACGGGACTTCACGGGTCAGCATAAACCGCTTTGCCGGCCAAACCATGGATATGGAATTAAGCGGAGCCTCTAAAATTACAGGCGTAGCCAGCCCTATAGGCTTGAACGTCAAAGCTTCGGGAGCTTCCTCTATAGAGCTTTCGGCCTTGCCCGAGCTGTCCAGGACTTCCGGGAACTTGAACCTCAAACTTTCCGGCGCGAGCAAAGCCAACCTGGCCGGCCTTATGTTTGAGACTGCTGTAGTGGATTTTTCCGGAGCCAGCAAAGCAACCATTCACGCGTTTACCAGCATAAGCGGAAAAATGTCCGGAGCCAGCACA
>CAYOXN010000121.1:1070-2161 GCA_964407965.1 uncultured Candidatus Saccharibacteria bacterium | reverse complement strand
AGTAGTTACCCAGCCAGACAAGAAAGTCGGGCGGAAGCGGGAAATCCAGGAATCACCAGTTTCGGTATTGGCCAATGAAATGCATATTCCCCTACTTAAGCCTGAAACCGTAAAAGGGAATGACGTCTTACGCGTACAGCTTGAGAGCATTCAAGCCGATGTGTTTATTGTGGTTTCTTATGGTAAAATATTGCCCGCGGAAATTATTGGCATGCCCAGGCTCAAAACGCTGAATGTGCATTTTTCACTTTTGCCCAAATACCGCGGGTCCTCCCCCATCCAGCAAGCTTTGCTGAATGGCGATACAAAAACCGGCACTACGATATTTGTACTCGATGAAGCCATGGACCATGGCCCCATTCTTGCCCAGCAAGAGGCAGGCATAGACAGTGACGATAATTTTATTACTCTTTCCGAAAAAATGGCCCATGCCTCGGCCAAGCTTTTAATGGATGTATTGCCCCGTTATGAATCGGGTGAAATAAAGCCAATAGCCCAGGACGACTCCCAGGCGACTTCCGCCCCAATAATTACCAAAGCCGATGGGAAAATAAATTGGAAGAAACCTGCAGTGGAAATTTACAACCAATTCCGCGCGTTTTACCCTTGGCCGGGAATATGGACCACCTGGAACGGCAAACAAATAAAAATATTAAATTGTGCAGCCGCTTCGGCTTCCCTGCCAACCCAGGAAGCGCCGGGAACGGTACTCGACAATGGGTTAGTGGCATGCGGAAATGCCACTGGGTTAGAAATTAGCACTTTACAGCTTGAAGGTAAAAACGAGGTGGGAATTTTAGATTTCCTTAACGGCTATCCTAATTTTGTAAACAGTCAACTCGAATAAAACTAAAAAGCCCCGGAAGGGGCTTTTTAGCATGCAACGAGGGCTCCCCTGGGCCCAGTGCATGGGAGGGTATAAAACCCTATTATTGTTTCTTGACTAAAATGTATCGCTTGCCTGCGCAAGCAATGCTATTTATAGTCGCATAGTCTTATGCCTTCAAACCTTGGGGGTTAAGGGTAAGGCATAATTCTTCAGTCATCGAAGCAAATATATGCCTAAACCCCCTCGGTAATAGGCCATAAGT
>CAYOXN010000121.1:0-1058 GCA_964407965.1 uncultured Candidatus Saccharibacteria bacterium | reverse complement strand
ATGCTCCCGACTTACCCAATTATTGGCTAACATATATATTGACGCTCTTGGTCGCAAGGACCGTGCCTGCGGCGTTTTTTGCCGTAAAGGTAAGGGTATAAGGGCCTCTCCCCTTCCAGCTCCATCCGGAAACGTCTAAAACGTATTCCTTATGGGGATAATCTGCATTACTGTCGTACATGGCTACGGGGCTGCCGCTGTCCACTTGCCAATACATGGTGTAGGTTGATAATTCATAATTTTGCAAAAGCCCTTTCAGGGGCACTAAGCCGGATATTTCCGCATTGTTGATTGGCCACCACAAGTCAATGCCGGACGATGCCGGCGGGGGCGGAGGCGGCGGAGGTGTGCTGTTGCCGCTTGCCCAGGAAAGTTTTGCCACGGCGTTGCCGCCGGTCTCAAAGTACTCCATAGTTATGGTATGTTGGCCTGCCGAAAGCGTCCGGGTTGCTTCGTAACGGGTGGCGGCCTGGTCTTTCCATTGGTCTATTATGAGTTGGCTGTCCACATATACCCTAACCCCGTCATCGGCCAAGGCTGTAAAAGTGTAAGTGCCTGCGGTAAAATTAAAATTACCCTGCCAGCGCGCCGAGAACCATTCGTTAGGCACTTTTGGGTCTGGACTTCCCGCGGCCCAATCAAAATTTATTTGCGAATCTGTCCTGGTAAATACCAGGCTGTTTAAGGTCCTGTCTGAGTAGTAACACCCCGCAAAAGCGTTACTGGCAGGCCCCGGGCATTGGGAAGGTTGGGGGGCGGGCGTGTTGGAAAACCAAGTTTTCATAACGCCTTCGGCTTTTTTGTGCTGGGGTGTGTAGTCGCCATTGTTCGCACCGCCTGCGTTGGGGTCGGCACTCCACTCCCAAAGTAGCACGCCCTGCATCCAGGGGTAAGAGTTCCAGTATTCAAACAAAGCCTGGTAGGCATTGGCTTGTTCTTGTTCGTTTACGGAATTTTGGTAATTATAATCCCACGGCTGGGTGTGGGCATTGGTCATGCTCTTATAGCCAATTTCGGTAAAAACTTCTGCTTATGCTCTTCAGATCCATATTTCCAAA
>CAYOXN010000120.1:985-2166 GCA_964407965.1 uncultured Candidatus Saccharibacteria bacterium | reverse complement strand
TATCAAGTAGGGTGCAGGGTAAAGGATTAAAGATAAAGGATCAAGGATTGCAGTCCTTTGGCTCCCGCTTCTAACTATTCCCCTTATCCAACTTATCAAGCCCCAGGCCTTTGACACCAAAGTAGACTACTGCGGCAATAATTAGGAAATCTATAATGGTGCTAATTAAGTCGCCATAGGCTATGGTCGCGGAACCAATATGAAAAGTCGCGGTCTTAAGTCCGCCGGCCGCGCCCAGCAAAAGCCCGACGACCGGATTTATTAAGTCCGTAACAACTGCACTCACAACTTTAGAAACCGCCCCCCCTAAAATAAACCCAACAGCCAAGCCCACCACTCCCTGTTGGCGGATAAAATCCATAAATCCTTTTATCATAAAGTTCGCATTAATTTTCTGCTGTAATTATAACCTGTTTTTTGCATTGGGAAAAGCAAATGGAAAATGATAAACTATAAGTAGACACGTATGGCCATGGCGAAACACAAATTAAAAAAACGCAAACAAAAATTCCTGAGGCACATCCTCTTTAGCCTGGCGCATTTTTTTCGCGGCCTTCTGGGCGGTTTTGGCCTGGTTATGGTTGTAGCGCTGAGCCTTTTTTTGTTATACGAGTATGTGCATGCCATAGTCTCGCCAAAAATAATTACGCTCATAAACACCAGCATACCCGAGTCATCCAAACTTTTTGCGCGCGACGGCACCCAACTGTATGAAATTTACGGCGAAACCAAGCGAACACCGGTGCGCTTAAGCGAAATTGCCCCAAGCCTGCAGCAAGCCACTGTTGCCGTAGAAGACAAAAATTTTTACAAGCATACGGGCATTTCGGTAGAAAGCCTGGCGCGCTCCGCCTTAAGCGACGTGTACTTACAAGACGCTGCGTACGGCGGCAGCACCATTACCCAGCAGCTCATAAAAAATACCGTGCTGTCCAAACAAAAAACCATAGCCAGGAAAGTTGCCGAAATAATGTGGGCCTTGGAAACCGAACGCTACTTGAGTAAAGACGAAATTCTGGAACGGTATTTAAACCAAATCCCTTATGGACGGAAGTGCTTGGGTGCGGAATGCGCCGCCCAAAGTTATTTTGGCAAACCCGCCAAAAACCTGAGCCTGCCCGAAAGCGCGTATTTGGCCGCACTGCCCCAGGCCCCTTCGCTCTACAACCCCTTGGGACCCA
>CAYOXN010000120.1:0-975 GCA_964407965.1 uncultured Candidatus Saccharibacteria bacterium | reverse complement strand
TTTGGACTTGCTTGCCGAGCAAGGCTATGTATCGGCCCAAGAAGCCCAGCAGGCCAAAGCGGCGGTGGTGGAATTTAAAGCCGATACCGACAAAATATTAGCGCCGCATTTTTCGCTGTGGGTCAGGCAAAATTTAATTGCCAAATACGGCAAAGAAACCGTGGAAACCGGCGGCTTAAAAGTATACACGACGCTCGATGTGCATTTACAAACCATTGCCGAACAAACCGTTAGCGAATATGCCGCCAAAAACAGCCGGGAATACAATGCCTACAACGCCGCCCTGGTGGCCACAAACCCCAAAACCGGCGAAGTCCTGGCCATGGTAGGCAGCAAAGATTATTTTGGCAAAGTGCAGCCCCTTGGCTGCAACCCAGGCAGGAATTGCCTGTTTGAACCGTTTACCAACGTGGCCACGAGCCTCAGGCAGCCGGGCTCAAGCTTTAAGCCGTATGTGTACGCCACGGCTTTTGGGAAAAATTTCCGCTATACGCCTTCTTCCATATTGTTGGATTCCCCCACAAACTTTAGCGTGCGCGGATCAACGCCGTACGTGCCGCAAAATTATAACGGCCGTTCGTATGGCCGCGTACCTATCCGCAAGGCCCTTGCGGGAAGCCTGAACGTGCCTGCCGTACGCATGGCCGCGCTTATTGGTACCGAAAGCGTAATAACCAACGCGCATGCCATGGGCATTTCTGCACCCCTGGAAAATTGCGGGCTTTCGCTGGCACTGGGCAGCTGCGAAGTAAGCTTGCTCGACCATGTTACAGGTTTTGGCGTGCTGGCTGCCGGCGGGATATTTAACGGCAGGACCGGCATACTGACTATCCAGGACAGAAACGGCAATACCCTGCTCACGCACGATCCCGAAAACAAACCAGTACTGGAGCCTGAAGCGGCTTATGAAACCGTAAGCATCATGACGGACAATGCGTCCAGGGAATATATTTTTGGTGCCAACTCCCCGCTCGT
>CAYOXN010000119.1:0-2212 GCA_964407965.1 uncultured Candidatus Saccharibacteria bacterium | reverse complement strand
TCGACCCTCTGTCCGGCAGCGGTAAAATTTATACGGAAAAAGATTTTAAAAATTTATACGTGCTGGATGCGGGCAAAAACCGCATTCTCATACTCGACAAGCGGGGCACGTTGCAAGCCACACTCAAAAGCGCCCAGTTTAAGGACTTAAAAGACTTTGCGGTAGACGAAAAAAATTCTACCATGTATGTGTTAACCGGCAGCGGTGAGCTGCTGAAGGTTAGTTATTAATAAACTTGCCCGGACTAACCTTCGGGCTTTTTCATATGCCCCACAACAAAGAAATTGAAGTTCGTTTCATTCCCCAAGATATCCAAACCGTAAAAGACCTGCTCCTTAAACTTGGCGCGGAAGACTTCGGTGAAGATTTACTTACCGAAGTTGCCTGTTATGACAAGGAATTATTATGGGTAAAAAACCGAAAAGAAATTGCACAGGTAGTACGGGTAAGGAAAACTTCCAAAGACGTTACCCTAACCTACAAAAGGCATGAACAAAATACCAAGAACAGCGAAGCGGTAGAAATTGAATTGCATGTGGATGATTTTGAAAAAGCCAAAGCGCTGGTGGAAGCCATAGGCCTAACCATTTACAGGACACAGCAGAAACGCAGGCATAAATTTCAGCTGGGTGAAGTAATAATAGATTTTGACACGTGGCCACAATGCCCGACGTATTTGGAGCTCGAGGGACCGTCTGAGGAATTACTAAAAGAGACAGCGGCTAAATTAGGACTTAACTGGCAAGACGCAATTTATGAAAATGCCGGTAACTTAGTAGAAAAATATTTTAAAATCCCCGTTGGCAATATGCACTGGTTTACCTTCGACCGTTTTGAACTCCCGGATGATAAAAAACTTTTAATTTAAAAAAGAACGGTCCCAGGACCGTTCGCGTAACACTTGGCAGACCACTCCCAATCGTTTACCCGGCACTACCCAGAACCTAAATAGAATTAAGAAACAAGATGGGCTGCAATCTTATATCTTTAACCATTAGCACCAATTTCTAATTTCTAATTCCTAATTTCTAATCAAATCCCAATGACTAAATACCTAATTACTGACTTCTGAATTTTGCAGCTACTGGCCACTGTTCACTGTCCACTGATCACTAGTTCAGTTTTCCCTAAACACTACCTACTAAATGCTAAACGCTAGTTTAGTACTTTAGTTTATTTTAGTATTTAGTAGAGGGCTAAACGCTACCCACTACACACTAACCTAACCTAGAAGGGCATCTTCTCAGAGAAGATGCCCTTCTAGGTTACTACACGCTTAGTTGTTTTAAATACCCTTTAACTATTTCCCTGGCTTGGCTGGTGTTTTCCACTTCCATAAGTTTGGCGCGGAGTTCGGCCGCTCCGGCAAAACCGCTGCAATAGGCTTTAAAATTCTTGCGCATATGGATAAACGGCTTTTGCCCGTTGAGTTTTTGTTCGTACAATTCCGCATGCTCGAGCATAACCATAAGCCGCTCCTCTACCGTAGGGAACGGTTTTAAACCGTTCGCAATTTGGGCATTAAACAACCACGGGTTGCCAAAGGCGCCGCGGGCTACCATAACCCCGTCTACCCCGGTTTCGGCTATGCGGGCTAGGGCCTGTTCGCGGCTGGTTATGTCGCCATTGCCCAAAATTAGCGTTTGGAAACTGGCATGGTTGTTCCTGACTTCCACGGCTTTCTTTATTTCGTCCCAATGCGCCGGAACTTTAGACTTTTCTTTTTTTGTCCGGCCGTGAACTGTTATAACTGCCGGACGCGTGTCGAGTAGAGTAGATATCCAGCTTTCGGTTTCGGGTTGGCTGTAGCCAATGCGGGTTTTTACAGATACCGGCAAATTCCCCGCGCCTTCTTTGGTAGCTAAAACAATTTCCTGGGCAAGTTTGGGTTCGCGGATAAGGTACGCGCAGGTTTTTTGCTCAATTTCCTTGTCTTGCGGGCAGCCCATGTTTATATCTACCCCGTTAAACCCTAAACTTTGCATGAGTTTGGCCGCGTCATAAAACTTTTGCGGGTCCCTTCCCCAAATTTGCGCCACTATGGGCCGCTGAGACTCGGTATAGGCCAAATCTACCATTAACTTTTTCCGCCCTTCCGGATGCGCCAAGCCTTCGGTAGAAACAAATTCCGTAAACATTACGCCGGGCCGGCCGTACTTGGCAAAAATTTCCCTAAAGCAAACATCCGTTACCGCCTCCATGGGCGCTAACG
>CAYOXN010000118.1:1156-2433 GCA_964407965.1 uncultured Candidatus Saccharibacteria bacterium | reverse complement strand
ACCTTTACCGGTTTCGGGGGTTCGAATCCCCCTCTCTCCGCCAACAGTAAAAAATACTAGAAACAAAAATATGTTTGTGGTATATATACTAAAATCCATCGCAACTGGTAAGTATTACATTGGCCAAACACAAAATCTTACTGAGAGATTAACTCGCCATAACACCGGCAGAAGCGCCTTTACTAAAAAAGACCGTCCTTGGAAAATAGTTTACCAAGAAAGCTTTGTAACCCGGGCTCAAGCTATGCAAAGGGAAAAACAGATTAAAGCCTATAAAGGTGGTGAAGCTTTTAAAAAATTATTACCCTAAGCATCCCGCCACCGGCGGGACAACCTGTCAAAGGGTTCGAGGGTTTAACCCTGCCGCTTCCGCCAAAAAATTATACTTGTTATTTAAACAACCATACCCGTAGGGTATGGTTGTTTTTAAATCTTTAACCTAAATCTATAATCTGTAATCTTAAATCTTGCTCTCTCCTACAAATGGTACTTCTTCACATACGGCGACTTTTCCACTACGTCTATTATTTCCTGCATTTGTTTTACGGCCAGGAGCGGGTACTTGCCAAAGGCAGACTCGCCCGAAAGCATAACGTAGTTGGCCCCTTCCATAACCGCATTGGCCACGTCGGACACTTCCGCCCGAGTAGGCCTGGGGTGGTCTATCATGGAATTTAACATTTGCGTGGCCACTATAACCGGCTTATGCGCCATGCGGCACTTGTGGACTATCATTTTTTCTATTACCGGGACGTGGCTTGCGGGCATTTCCACGCCTAAGTCCCCGCGGGCAACCATTACCCAGTCGGTAGCGCGGAGTATGGCCGGAAAATTCCTGACCCCCTCCGGTTTTTCTATTTTTACCACTACGCCGGGCACCTTCATGCCTTTAGGCAAATACTGCTTTATAAGTTTTTTTAATTCTTTGACATCTGTTGCCTTGCGCACAAACGAAAGCGCCACCAAGTCTAAATTTTTGGTAAGGCCAAATTTTAAGTCTTCCAAGTCCTTTTCGGTCAGGCTGGGTATGTCCAACTCCGTATGGGGCAGGTTTACCCCTTTGCGGTTTTGTATGACCCCGCCGCTCACCACCGTACAGAAAACCTTGTTCCCTTTCACAGCCTTTACCTTAAGTTCAATAAGCCCGTCTTCTATAAGTACGGCATGGCCAGGCTTAATGCTTTTGGTAATGTCCAAGTCTATGCTAAAGTCCCTGCCTATAACCACTTCCTGGCCTTCTTTTATGGGTGTTGCAGCCTCTGATACGTGAACAAGAC
>CAYOXN010000118.1:0-1146 GCA_964407965.1 uncultured Candidatus Saccharibacteria bacterium | reverse complement strand
TTACCAGCAGCAATTTTTCCAAATCCTTTACGCGAATTTTCGGCCCTTGCAGGTCCTGCATGAGCACAATGGGAACCTTAAGTTTTTTAGAAACTTCCCGTATGTTTTCTATAAGCAAGCTGTGGTTTTCGTACGTGCCATGGGAAAAATTTAACCGCGCCACGCGCATGCCGTTTTTTATCATATCAGCAAGCACCTGCTTGTCTTGCGATGCCGGACCTATGGTACAGACTATCTTGGTTTTTATGGTCATAAAATTATTTAAAATCTATTTGCCGCGAAATGAAGACCGTCTTCGGGACTATATAAATTAACGCACCTCTTTTGGCTTCACAGCGGCAACCTCGCCGTCCTTTGTCTTCACTAACAATATGTCATAAGACCGGCCTTTCTGAAAAGGCATTTCTATTCTTAAAATCTCTACTTTCTCACCTGGTTTCAAACCTCCGGCATAACCATGGCTATCGCCGACCATAGTAACCTGCGCTCCCACCCTGATTTCCGGCTTTTCCCCTTTAGAGCTTTTTAAACATAATATTTCACCCCCCGGACCTGTCTCTATTTGATCATAACCATTAATATTATCATTTAGATCTTTTAATTGAGATATCTGGGAAGGATCCTGTTCATGTGAATTCATAGAACATTAGTTTAATATCATACCTACAATTTAACAAATCGAAAATTTATAGTCAATTAGTTAAAACAGGCCCATTTGTTTTGGTTTGGCTAAAAGTTTTTCTTTTTCTTCATCGGTAAAAATTTTTATTTTACCAAACTCACCGTCATAACCCCCCGATATATGCACGCGGCCTTCGCGGACACGAATGACTGCTTGGGCTATGGCTGGACTCGCTAGGTCAGATATTTGCTGTTCGGACAAATCCAATAAGATGGCAAACTCCCCCCAAAGCCCTTTTGTAGGGAACGGTTTTAAACCGTTCCCTACATTTGCAATTATTTTTTCGTACATGGCTACTACTTTTTTAGAAGCCACTCCCACCCCGAAAGTTTCAGCTATTATTTCCTCGAGCGGAATAACATTTTGGTACGGAACGGCCCGTGGTGGACAAAACCCGTAGTCCCGGTCTGCCAACTGGTCTATCCTGTTTAAAACCCCCACCAACAATTTTTTACCACACACCG
>CAYOXN010000117.1:0-2538 GCA_964407965.1 uncultured Candidatus Saccharibacteria bacterium | reverse complement strand
CGGGACAACCCAAAACTGGAAAGACGGCTGGACATTGGGTTTTACCCCCTCGCTCGCTGCCGGCGTTTGGACAGGCAACAACGACGGCACGCTTATGCGCGCGGGCGCAGACGGCGTGTTTGTTGCCGCGCCCCTGTGGCACGCCTTCATGGCCCGGGCTTTGGGCAGCTCTACCCCCGAAACGTTTGCTAAGCCCGAGACCGTAAAATATTTGGCAATAGACACCCAAACCGGCAAACCGCTTAAGGACCAAAAGTCCGGCCGCACGTTTGATTATTTTGCCGACTACAGTTTGCCCCAAGCGCCCAAGCCTAAACCCAAAGCGCCGCCCATAAATCCGGAAGATTTGGACGCGGCCGAAAAACTCCGCTTGGCCGAAGCGGGCATAGACCCCAGCAGCTTGTTGTATAGCCCGGAAAAAGAAACCGAAGACGGCATACCTAACGCTACCATAATTAGTCCCGTAGAAAATTACGAAGCCTATACTTTGCCGCTTAATGTCATAGTAAAAGTCACCAACCAGAGCCTTGCGGCCAAAGTGGAATTGTTCATGAATGGCGACTTTATTGCCGACAGCGAAGGGCCGCTCTACTTGTTTAAACTGACCAACCTGCCCAAAAACGGCGACTTTACGCTCATGGCCCGCACCATTTCCCGCGAAGGTACCTACACCGACAGCCAACCCGTGCTTATTCACATATACCTGCCGCAAAATAGCCTGAGGTAACTAAATAGCGTTTAACACTCTACTAAATACTAAAATAAACTAAAGTACTAAATTAGGTTTTAGGTGTTAGGTTCTAGGTATTAGGAAAACAAAACTAGTGATCAGTGGACAGTGAACAGTGGAAAGTAAATGCAAGATTCAGAAGTCAGTAATTAGGTATTTAGTCATTAGGTTTTGATTAGAAATTAGATATTAGGAATTAGAAATTGGTGTTAATGGTTAAGGATAAAAGATCAAGGATTAAGGATTGCAGCCCAACTTGATTCTTGATTCATGATTCTTTGTGTGTGAAGGATAAAGGATATTTCCCTGCTTACTATCAACCACCTCCTATTCTAAGCCAAAATAAAAAGCGCACGTCCCCTCACGTGCGCTGTTCGTTTTCTTTTATCTGCTTGTCGCTGATGATAATGCGTTCACAGATTAGGTCCCAAATTTGCCGGAGAGTAGGCTCTTCCGGAAAAAGCCCTTCATTGGCCATGACCTCTAAAACATCGACCAGACATCGAGCGCCGTTCACCTGATCATCAGGCAACCTAGCTACCCTTACGACAGTATTGGCAAACCGTATAAGGGTGTCCAAATCGACTTGTTCGGTAAGCTTGCCCTCCCGGCACATGGTAGTTAAAAATGCGTCGGCCGCCAGAAGGCCCTTAAACCAAAGCTCAACGGAGTCAAGCAGTTGCTCAGTTTCGTCTTGCACCGACGATAATCTCTTCCAAAACTCTTCAGGAGTCATCTCTTTTAGAAGAGCATGGGTCTCGTTGATAATTTCCATTCCTGCCTCCCTTTCTTTTTGGAATATGCATAGTATAGTAAAAGTGCTTGTAAAATGCAAATAAGCGTATAAGCTTACTCGCTTATTGGCTTAGTAGCTAATTCTCCGTAGACATTCGCAGATTTGCCCTCATGCGTACATTTGAAAAGCTTGCTTGCCAAAAATTTATAGTTTCAGTATAATCCTTCTATCAAAGGCTAGTCTGGGCTACTGGGCGCATCCTTTGAAATCAAGTAAGGAGGCCACACAAATGTGTGACTATTCTTTGCATGCACACCCGAACCGTTTGGCGCAAGCCGACGAAACTTTAATCCTTGCACACTTTTCTTTCGGATCGAAGGGCTTTGCTTCGGCGGAAGAACTGGCGTCGCGCGCCACTCTGGGCAGCGAAGCATCTATGCTCACTGCGGTCTGTGTGCCTCCGGGTGCACGGCTCCGCTTGAGCGATATGCCCATTGAACTCCAACAGGAACTGGGTGTCGGGCACACCGAAGAAGTAACCTTTACCCAAATCGGCTGCGATGCCTGGGCGTATCGCGACGCGGTTCGCTTCTCGAATGGGAAAGAGATCCTGCTCCAGCGGCTACGCGAACAGCAACGCGCGCATGTGCTGGCGCTGAGTTCGGAGGTACGGCCGGCGCCGGCCGTACCAGCTCTCGTTGGTTCCGGCATTGACGTCTACGAATAGTTCCTTTCTACGGCGAAGCCGGGATTCCCTTTCTTTGGGAATCCCGGCACTTTTTTTTACAGAATTAAAAAGCATTAATTATTAAGTTGTCGGTAGCAGTGGCATCAGTGAAATCCGTGTATCCGTGAATGTAAACTAACCCCTAAAACCTAACACCTAATACCTAATTTAGTAGACTTGCAAACTTCTCCCTCAACTTCGCCACTTTGGGCGATATGACCACCTGGCAATAGGGTTTGTTTTTATTCCGTTCATAATACTCTTTGTGGTAATCTTCCGCCTCATAAAACTCCCCCAAAGGCTCTAACGTGGTTACAATGGGCTGCCCAAACGTTTTTTCTTGGG
>CAYOXN010000116.1:0-2592 GCA_964407965.1 uncultured Candidatus Saccharibacteria bacterium | reverse complement strand
ATTGGGGTTGTTAATTTCCGTACCCTTGGCCGGCGCGGTTAATGTAGTCATAAACGAATTTTGGGGGAAAAAGCCGGCAGCTGCCGAAGTTGTTTAAACCCCTAAAAATAGCTATAATTAAAAGGCTCACACTGGTTGTGTGAGCCTTTAAACATAGTTCAGTGAAGGTTAGGTTAATTTGTTTGTTAATGTTTTTTGTAGTTCGCCCATTTATGGGCTTTAAAGCATGGTACTGTGATGGCCTGATAAATCAGGCAACTACAACCTTATGTTAATTTTTTTGTATTTTACGTAATTTTTTGTTCAGTTCAAAAACACTATGGAAAAATTTTACATAACCACTGCCATAGACTACATAAACGCCAAACCACACATTGGCCATGCGTACGAAAAAGTCGCAGCCGATGTCCTGGCCCGTTTTTACCGTGCCCAAGGTTTGCCCACCCGTTTTTTAACGGGTACAGATGAACATGGCAGTAAAATAGCCAAAGCGGCGGAAATAGCCGGCGAGCCGGTGGAGGAATTTGCCACAGAAACAGCGGCTAAGTTTTCGTTTGCATGGGACCAATTAAATGTCCAGCCGGACCGGTTTATCCGCACCACAGACGCCGACCATGTTAAAACCGTCCAAGACTTGGTGAGTAAAATAAAAGCAAACGGCTATGCCTACGAAGGCGAATATAAAGGCTGGTATTGTACCTCTTGCGAAACTTTTTATACGGAAACCGAAACACCCGACCACGTGTGCCCGGTGCACAAAACCCAGCTTGAACTTATAACCGAAAAGAATTGGTTTTTAAAAATCTCCGCTTTTACCGAAACTCTCCGCCAAAAAATAGAGGCGGGTGAATTTACTATTTGGCCGTCGGCCGCCAAGAGTGAAATATTGGCCTGGCTGGAAAAGGGTTTTAATGACATTGCCATTTCGAGGCCTAACGTAAAATGGGGCATACCCCTGCCGTGGGACGAAACCCAAACCATTTATGTCTGGGTAGATGCGCTGATAAACTATGTAACGGGCGCAGTAGATGCTTCCGGAAAAAACTGGTGGCCGGCAAGTTTGCATGTTATAGGCAAAGACATAGCCAAGTTCCACTGCATAATTTGGCCGGCTATATTGTTAGCCGCGGGTTTGGAATTGCCCAAACAAGTGGCGGTACATGGTTATTTAACTGTCGGCGGTGAAAAAATGTCTAAGTCCGTGGGCAACGTTATAGACCCTAATGACTGGGTAGCCAAATACGGCGCCGACCCGGTAAGGTATTTGTTGCTGCGCGAAGTGGCGTTTGGCGAAGACGGCGACGTAAGCGAAGAAAAACTAAAAACCCGCTACGAAGGCGAACTGGCCAACGGCCTCGGCAACCTCGTCAGCCGCGTAACCACGCTTATAGAAAAGTATTTAAATGGAAAACTGCCGGAAGACTATCATCCAGTAGAACCAGAAGGCCTTGATGCTATTACAGCCGTACAAACGTATAGATTTCATGATGCCCTAGCGGTAATATGGTCTGTAGTAAGTATGTGTAATAAGATTGTTGATGAGAAAAGATTATGGGAATTAGGCAAGCAGGATTTAGAGGTATTTGGAAAAGTTTCGAAACAGCTCATTATAAATATTAGATATATAGCTAATCAGCTTAAGCCATTATTACCAGAAACTAGTGAGAAAATTTTAGCTATTATTAATTCAGACAGAATTACGAAAGCCGAACCTCTCTTTCCTCGTATACCTTAATTCTTGCTTCTTGATTCTAGATTCTAGTGTATGCTTTTCGACACCCATGGCCATGTAAATTTTAAGGCTTTTGAGACGGACGCCGACCAAACCCTTCGGCGGGCTTTGGACGCGGGCGTGGAAGTTATAAATGTCGGGACGCAAATAGACACCAGCCGGCAGTGCGTGGAAATAGCCGAGCGGCACACCGGCGTATACGCCGTTATTGGCTTGCATCCCGTGCATACTTATAGCCAGCACGTAGACGAGGAAGAAACGCACTTTAAAACCCGGGAAGAAAGTTTTAACTCCGAAGTATATGGGTTGTTGGCGCAAAACCCCAAAGTAGTGGGCATAGGGGAGTGTGGGTTGGACTATTTTAGATTAAAGATTGAAGATTTAGGATTAAAGCTAGAGCAAATAAAACAAAGGCAAAAAGAAGCTTTTATAGAACAAATAAAACTAGCAGAGGAACTTAATAAAACTTTAGTCATACATTCACGCTCTTCCCAGGGTACAGACGATGCATGTTTAGATATTTATGAGATTCTCAAATCTCAAATCTCAAATCTTAAATCTCCTTTACGTTTCGTCCTCCATAGTTACACCGGCAGTCCCGAAGTTTTGAAAATGTTTTTTGACTTAGGTGGTTATGTAAGTTTTAACGGCATACTTACGTTCGATAAAACCGGTAATATGGAAGCGCTGCTTAAAAGCGCGCCGCTTGACAAATTTGTGCTGGAAACCGACTGTCCGTACTTAACACCAGTCCCGCACCGCGGCAAACGCAACGAGCCGCTGTATGTAAAACACGTAGCCGAAAAGGTTAGTGAATTGCTCCATAAATCATTGGAAGAAATTGAACAAATAACCGAGGC
>CAYOXN010000115.1:0-2629 GCA_964407965.1 uncultured Candidatus Saccharibacteria bacterium | reverse complement strand
TACAATCTGTCGCCCGCAAGGGATTGAGGGTTCGATGCCCTCCCTGGGCACCATAAAAAAAGATCCAAGCATTTGGGTCTTTTTTTATGGTATTTGATAGAGGGAATCGAAAAAGAACGGTTCCAAGCTTAAGCTTGGAACTATGAAGCGAGCGAGCGCAGCTTCATAGAGTGGCAGGGGTCGCTGTAGCGTCATTCGACGAGTCCGAAGTTTGACTGAGGATGAGGAGAATAGCGGGAAGTGACCGAGTCCCTCCCTGGGCACCACGAACCACTCGCGAGCCGTTTAGGCGAGTGAGGGGTGAGTGCCCTGTACCGGAATTAGATGACTGGTACAGGGCTATCGACCGTTTGCTCGGATTCATGGCGCAGCCACTTCTTCGCTAAAACTACAAAGTGCAAGCATATTCTTTGCAAAGTCAGAAAAGAACTAGCAAATGCTTGAACTAAGTAGGTTGGTGAAGAAGTGGTTTTTAATTTAGAGGGAATCGAAAAAGAACGGTTCCAAGCTTAAGCTTGGAACTATGAAGCGGGTGTACGTGTTACATTTGGTTCATTTAGTAAAATTCATGTACCAGGGGCATATTTTTCCCCAAACTTTCCCGTCAGTTTATTGACAAAGAAATATTCGGGTGTTACAGTAGCAGTGTTATTCATTATTTCCAAGGAGTTGAACCACCTAGACACCATCCACTTACTTACATTCTCCCAACCCGCAAAGTCAATTCAATGGCTTAATTAAATGCATGCACATACCAAACCGGTAGTGCTTTTTATTTACCCTCCCGCCATAAAATTAGTTATAATTTGCTCCAAATATTAAAAAGCACGGATTATTCTTTTCCCTTAAATATACTGGCAAATAAGAGGCTTAACCCTTGACAAATACTTATAAATACTTTATAATTCTGGGTCAAATTAATTTATAACCAATGACTACTCGCAGTGCAGCAAAAAAGAAAAATGGCTTTAAGAAGTTTTGGAAACTCGGCATAGAAGAGTACAACACGAACTTTTTTGACATAAGCCAAGACGGCGAACTTATAGTACGGGAAGGCAACTATCAGTACAATATTTTTGATATTGTAAAAAAATACGGCACCGCCACGGAAATTGTGTTTCCCACGGTAATAGAAAACCGCGTGCGCGACCTTATAGAAACCTTTAATGCTTATATTAAGGTTTTGGGCTACCGCGGCAAGTTCCACTACCACTACGCCATGAAAGTGAACCAAAACAAGGAATACGTGCTTCCAGCCGTAGCCGAAGGCGCAAATTTGGACGTGGCTTCTGCCAACGAACTGTATTTGGTTAAGCGCATGGTTGAGCAAGACAAGTTTAACGCCAAAATCCGCGTAACCTGCAACGGCCCCAAAACCGAAAAGTACATAAGCCTCATAGAAGAACTCCGCGGCAAGGGCCTTTCGGTAATTCCTATAATTGAGGACTTTGTGGAACTGGAGCGCATGGAAAAGTTTAAGGGCGAAGTTGGCATTCGCGTGAACCTAAATGTAAAGGTCAACAGCCATTGGGACAAAAAGTTCAACCGCTTTGGTTTTACCGAAGAGGAACTGTTTAAGATAGGCAAAATAAAGAACTTGTCCATTTTGCATTACCATATTTCCAGCCAAATAGAAACCATAGACGGGTTGGTTAAGCCGCTCAAGCGCGCCATAGAAGTCTATGCGAAACTGAAAGAAAAAAATCCCGGCCTGGACACCTTGGACATAGGCGGGGGAGCGGCCGTACCTTACGAAAAAAAGAAACATTTTTACAAGTCCAAAAACCTTATTCACCAAATGGTTAAGGCAGCCAAAACCCACGCCGACAAATTGGGCGTAAGGCACCCCAACATTATTGCCGAATGGGGCCGGTATGTGGCTGCACCCGCGCAAATTACCATTTATAAAATATTGGCCGAAAAAACCGTTGACAATAAAGGCAAAAACAAGTGGTATGTCATAGACGGCAGTTTTATGAACGACCTTATAGACACCTGGGCCATACACCAAAAGTGGCACGTGGTCCCGGTAAACCACATGAACAGCAAAAAGTTGGAAAAGGTTTGGTTGGCCGGCAGCTCCTGCGACAGCGACGACAAATATACGGCGGGCGGCGGTTATATACTCTTGCCCAAACTCGATGAAGTAAATGAATTGTACATTGCCTTGTTCGACACCGGCGCGTACCAAGACTCACTGGCTTCCCACCACTGCTTGCTTTCTTCTCCGGCAAAGCTTATTGCCCAGAATGGGGAAATAAAAATAGCCCGCCGTCGCGAGATACCCGAAGAGGTAGGAAAACAATTCGGGTGGTAGTTACTAGAATCAAGAATCATGAATTAGGAATCAAGAATAAAAGCTGGCCTGCGTTGCAGGACAGCTTTTTTGTTGGCGGTTAGGCGGTGGCAAAATGTGCCACAGGCGGGGCTACAGATGGTAACTGAGCTTGGAGCTCAGATACTAAATACTCGTCCCCACCCTGGTATGTTTCATTATGGGTATACCAGGTAAGGGTACCTTGCTGGGATGCCGAGTCCCAAACTACCAGGGCGAGAAGGTGTGGGTATTCAACGAGATTGCCCAGGTAAGCGTCTACCCGCTTAAATCTCTGTGGGTCATGCACAAACA
>CAYOXN010000114.1:0-2740 GCA_964407965.1 uncultured Candidatus Saccharibacteria bacterium | reverse complement strand
GGAAATATTTTGGCCGAAGACGGCAGCAAGATGTCCAAGTCCAAAAAGAATTACCCGGACCCAAGCATCGTCATTTCCCAATACGGCGTAGACGCTTTGCGCTACTACCTTATGGCCAGCCCGGTCATGAACGCCGACGACCTGAATTTTTCGGAAAAAGGCGTACAGGAAGTAAACCGGAAAGTCAGCCTCATTTTGTATAACGTGTGGACATTTTTCAGGCTGTATGCGCCCGCGGGCACAACATATGGCCAAAAGCCCGAACAGGTAAAACACTTGTTGGACCAATGGCTCATGGCAAGGCTTTATGAAGCGCATAGGAAAGTTACCGAACAGTTCAATGCTTACAACACCGTACGCGCGTGCCGCGAACTTGCGGACTTTATAAACGAGCTGTCTACGTGGTACGTGCGCAGGAGCCGCGAACGCTTAAAAGACCCCATGCTTGCCGGCGAAGCTTTGGCAACCTTGGGTTATGCGCTGGCTGAAACGGCAAAGCTGTTGGCTCCCATTATGCCCTTTTTGTCGGAATTATTGTTTAAAGACATAACCGGCAAGGAGTCGGTGCATATGGAGCGCTGGAGCGAAAGCGCCGGCACGCCCCAAGACCCTTTGCTTTTAACCATGCAGACCGTGCGGGATTTGGTAGAACTGGGCTTGTCGCTCCGCAAAGAAAAAAATATGAAAGTCCGCCAACCGTTAAAGCAGTTTGCCTATGAACTGAAAGCCAGCCAAACCCAGTTGTCCGAGGAATTGCACGGGATACTCGCGGAGGAATTGAACGTAAAGTCGGTCCAGTCCACGGCTACCGGCCTTAACCAAGGCGCGTGGGCCATAAAAGAAGCCCCGGCATTTACCGTTGCTTTGGACATGGAAATTACGCCCGAGCTAAAACAGGAAGGCATAGCCCGCGAACTTGAGCGGTCGGTGCAGGACTTGCGCAAAAAGAGCGGCCTGAAAGTGGGGGAATTGGTTGACGTCTATTACAATACCGCCGACGAAACCATTGAACGCGCCCTTATAGAACTTTTTGACCGCAAGAAAACTTTTGTCAGCCAAATAAAAAAGAGCTTTGAAGTTGAAGTGGATTTTGAAACCCAAGGGGAAGTGGAAGGCAAAGCGGTATGGATAGGAATGGCAAAAATATAGGTATAATCCGAATAAACCGAATGCTGCAATCCGAATGACCCGAAAATGGTATCTAACTGGCTTTTCGATATTTGGGGCATCTGGATTGCTTTCATTTGCTGCATTCGGATTATATTTTTATTACACATGCCTAACCCAACATATACCGCCGTCATTTTAAAAAAACAGCCCTATGGCGAAGGGGATGAACTGGTGACGTTTTTTACCCGCGAGTCCGGTAAGATTCGGGCTTTGGCCAAGTCTGTTAAATTGCCAAAAAGCAAACTTTCGGCAAGTTTGCAGGTTTTGTTTTGCGTAAGCGTGCAGGTAGCCGGCAGCCGCTTGCCTAAAATTATAGGTGTGCAGGTTACCGAAACGTACGCAAAAATCCGAGAGTCGCTTAAAGCCATTGCCCATGCCTATTATGCTTTGGAGACAGTAATAAAATTTACGCCTGACGAACAGCCTAACGACACGCTCTACAACGCCCTCACGGGTTTTCTGGCATTTTTAGACACCCATGCCGCAGAGCCGCCTTTGCACCAAGCAGGCTTATTAAAATTTAAGTTGCAGTTGCTGGAGTCTTTGGGTTTGGCCCTTCATGTCCCCAAAAACCCCACCGCCCAGGAATATTGGTTCAGTAACAGCCGCGGCGGTTTTTTGTTGCAGGCCGAAGGCGACGCCCAAAAAGTCTCCGGGCAAGATATGCACGCGCTCAACCACTTGGAATCTGTTGCGTGGCACCAGGTAAATGCCCAAGTGCAAAATTCCGAATACCTTAACCATGTGCTTTCCTCCTTTTTGGAGTATTATATGGAACGCAAGGTGAAAGCCGATGACTTTTTAAATATGGTATAATACAGGTATATTGCTATATGGCAGAAAACCCTTTGAAGCAAAACACAAATCCCGAACCGCCCGAAGAAGGCTTTGTTACCAAACCTTTGGACACCCCCATTTTAGGTTCGCAAACCCGAGACACTTTGGCGGCGGAAAAGGCCAAGCTTCCGGCCTCGGCAGGCTTTTATGAGTCGAATAAATGGTATATTTGGGCAGTGGCCCTAGGTTTGTCGGTTATTGCGGTACTTTCTTATTTTGCCTTTAGGTCGTCTCCCGCCAGCCCGAACAATGAGGCCAAGGTGGACATTACTGTCGATGCCCCGCAAACCATTGCGAGCGGAGGGGAAATAGTTTACAAAATACGGGTAGAAAACAAAGACAGCCAAAAATTGGTTGGGCAACAGCTGGAATTAACCTATCCGACAGGTTTTGCATATGTCAGCAGCAGTCCCAAAGCCCAAAACCTTTCCGGTACGAGCTTTGTGTTGCCGGACTTGGTTCCGGGGCAGAATGTGGTAGCCATAATAAAAGCCAAAACCAGCGGCAGCATTAACGACGAGAAAGAACTGAAAATAACCCTAAGGTACAAATTCGGCAATTCCAATTTGCCTTTCAGCAAGGAACAAAAATACGCCATACGGCTCGTCGCCGCCCAAATTTCTCTCGACATAACCGGCCCGCAGTCTACCAACAATGCCCAGTTAGTCACGTATGAAATTGCTTATAAGAACAGCTCGACGGAGCCGCTCACCAATGCCCGCTTAAAACTTAC
>CAYOXN010000113.1:2270-2778 GCA_964407965.1 uncultured Candidatus Saccharibacteria bacterium | reverse complement strand
ATAAGCCAAATTTTCACCGTCAACGTTATTGACGAGAGAAATAAACGAAGGGCTGTTCGCGGTTAATTCAACTTTGTACAAACGGCCATTGCTTACGCCTACCCATGTTTCAAATTTTTTAATTTCTATTTTTTTAAGTAGTGTGGCTATTGTTTTTTTAAATACCACAACTTCGTCGGGCTTAACCTCTTCCCTTTTGGTGTTTATTTTTTTTACAAATTCGTCTATATAGGCGTCTAAAACCTTTTGGAGCTCCTGTTTGTTTACTGCGTTCTCAAAGTGGTAAGTTTTCTCGCCATCTATGTTTTCACTGCCCAAACTACGCTTCATTTCCACCACTCGCGCATCTGTCCATATTTTTTCCAATTGCTTTTTAAATTCCAGGTTGCTAATTTCCTTGTAGAAATTTATAAAATCTCCATCGGCATATTCCTTGTTCTTTGCCAAATCGTCCAGGCCGTTTAAGTCCATTTTTAGCCAGTCTATGTTTTTGTCATCTATTTCAGAG
>CAYOXN010000113.1:0-2260 GCA_964407965.1 uncultured Candidatus Saccharibacteria bacterium | reverse complement strand
CTACTATCATCCTAAGCAGTGGATTATTACCTATATTAATATAGATGATATTGTCTTTTGTGCGACTTTCTACCCCGGTAGAGAAACTGCTGTTGCCGCTGGCAAACGAGTAGGTAATTTTGCTTGAGGAATCTACAAATTTTGGCGTAGTTTCATCTACGTATGAGTCGGAGTCCAACTTTACGGTAAAGTCTTTGAGCGCCATGCCTAAAAAGTTATTTTCACCTTCTATTTTGCCCGTGTCTTTATAGGTTATTGTGGTATGGTTGGTATAGGAAGTTTTTTCCCGTTCTTTTAAAAACAGTTGCCACACTTTACCGGGCCCAGCATACACAAAAAAATAGCCGCCCACGCCCAACAGCACTAGGGCAACCAGTCCGGCTATGGTTTTTTTATTAAAAAAAGGATCTGCTTTGCCTGGTTCCGGTACAGAAGGCTCTGGACTGGGCGGAGTTTGGTTAATTGGGTTTATTTTTTCGGGTTTGGTTTCCATAATTTTTAGTTAATGCAATACCATTATTATGTCAGATTTGCTTATTTAACGCAAAAACACCCTTGTAAGGGTGTTCTTAGTGTTTTATGGAGCCGGCTGTCGGACTTGCCACGTCATTCGATCCCGGTCATTCGACTGGACCTTAAACTATTGGATCAATTGTAATTAACAAATTAATTATGTTATACGTGATCATTCTTGCCCTGTTGTATAACGGGGCGTGGCACCCTGTCGAATCACAGGGTGAACACTTAACCTGCGGTTTACGATACCGCTGCCCCGCCTGCCGATCGCCGGGAGCCGAAGAAGGGACTCGAACCCTTAACCTACGGTTTACGATACCGTTGCTCTACCAATTGAGCTACTTCGGCGCTAGGCGACTGGCGGGCAGGTCTACCAGATGAGCTAAGCCGGCCTTATAAAGCACCAATAGACTTATTATATCCCTTGAAGACCGTCTTCAAGGGATATAAATTTTTTTAATAAGCGGGTTAAGCCTAGTGACTATTTCATAGTTGGTCGTATTGGCTAAGCCTGCCAACTCTTCGGCTGTAATGTTTTCTTTGCCTTGTCTGCCTAAAAGTACGGCTGTGTCCCCTACCTTAACGCCTTTAACGTCTGTAACGTCAACGACTATCATGTCCATACTTACCCTGCCCATGACTTTACACCGCTTGCCGCGTATGAGCACATGGGCTTTTCCGGAAAATGCCCGCCAGTACCCATGCCAATATCCTAAAGGAATAACGGCCAAGCGCGTACGGCGCGTAAGCATTTCCGTATAATCATAACCTACTTTCCCGCCTTTTTCAACCCATTTAATTTCCGAAACCAATGCTTTCCACGTAAGGGCGGGGTAAAGGCTTATTTTTTTCTGGTGGGCATTTTGGGTTTCTTTGGAAGGCCACAGGCCGTATAGGCCTATGCCTATCCTTACCATATCAAAATGCGCTTCGGGGTAGTTTAATGTACCGGCGGTTGCGCAGGCATGGACAAGGGGCTTAAAGCCGAAAGATTTTACCAGTTCCACCGCTTCCTTGAACTTTGCCAGTTGTTTCTCGGTATCATGCGAAGTGTCGGGTTTTTTGGCCGATGCCAAGTGTGTATATACGCCAGTTAGCTTTATTTTATTATTGGCTTGTAATAATGTAAGCGCCGATGTTAAGTCGTCCGGCATCAAGCCTTGGCGGTTCATGCCGGTTTCTATTTTTAAATGTATTTCTAAATGCTGGTTAAGTTTAAATAATTGTTTTAGGCTTTCCAAGGTAGAAATAGTAAGCGTAATGTTTTTGTGGGCGGCCAGCTTAAAAAGTGCAGGTAAAGTATACCCTTGCACTAACAGTGGGGTGTTTATACCCTCTTCCCTCAGCGTCCGGGCTTCGGTTATGGAGTCTACGCCAATAAAATCCGCGCCCAAAGCAGCCATGGTCTTTGCAAAACCCATAAGTTCGTGCCCGTAAGCATTGGACTTTACCACAGCCAAAAGCTTGGGCTTTTTGCCTATTATGCGCCTAAACGTTTGGTAATTTTTGCGTATGGCAGACTTTGATATTTCTATCCAAGTCCGGTATATATGCGTCATTTATATATTGTACACCATTTGACACCCAGTCCCAACTTTAGGTATATTTATGGGTCGGAATTCAAGGAGGTTTAGAATGTTAGAGAAGATTGATACGGGTGATCTGGCCAGGTTTTCCGCTGGCCTATTGCTTAAGGAGTGTTATGCCAAGCGCATGCTGGCTGTTTGTGAGTTTATTCTCACTA
>CAYOXN010000112.1:957-2931 GCA_964407965.1 uncultured Candidatus Saccharibacteria bacterium | reverse complement strand
CACGGTCATTTCCAACACGTCCGAAATGGTTTTTTCCTTGTAGTGGATTTCCAACGCTTCGCGGTTGTAGCGCCTGCCATGGCACTCTTCGCAGGTAATGTACACGTCGGGCAGGAAATTCATTTCCACTTTTATAACGCCGTCGCCCGCGCATTTCTCGCAGCGCCCGCCTTTGACGTTAAAACTGAACCGGCCGGACTTGTAACCGCGCATTTTGGCTTCGCGGGTTTCGGCAAACAGGTCACGAATGGGCGTAAACACTCCCGTGTACGTGGCGGGGTTAGACCGCGGCGTGCGGCCAATGGGGCTTTGGTCTATGTTTATCATTTTGTCCAAATGCTCCAAGCCCAAAATTTTCTTATGTTTGCCCGGTTCGTCTTTGCTTCCCCAAAAATATTTGTTTAAGGCCCTGGCCAAAATGTCGTTGAGCAACGTGGACTTGCCGCTGCCGGAAACGCCCGTTACGCATACAAACTTGCCCAGGGGTATGTCTACATTTACATTTTTGAGGTTAAATTCCTCCGCGCCAACAATAGAAAGCTTGCGCCCGTTGCCAGCCCGGCGTTTTTTTGGCACGTCTATAAATTCCTTACCCGACAAATACTGGCCGGTTAGGCTTTTACTGTTTTTTTCTATGTCTTTGGGCGTACCTTCACCTACCACTTCCCCGCCATGTTTGCCCGCACCGGGGCCAATGTCTACTACCCAGTCGGCTTCGCGGATAGTTTCCTCGTCGTGCTCTACAACTATTACTGTATTGCCAAGGTCGCGCAAGTCCTTAAGCGTCTTTAATAGCCGGGTATTGTCGCGCTGGTGGAGGCCAATGCTGGGTTCGTCCAATATATAGAGCACGCCGGTAAGGCCGGAGCCAATTTGGGTGGCCAAGCGAATACGCTGGGCCTCGCCGCCGGAAAGGGTATCGGCCGCGCGGTCGAGCGAAAGGTATGAAAGCCCCACGTTTAACAAAAACGAAAGGCGAGCGTTTATTTCTTTAAGTATTTGTTTGGCAATGGTCATGTCCTTTTGGGACAGCTCTTTGGGCAAGTCTTTAAAAAACTCGCTTGCCGCCTCAATGTTCATGGAAGAAACGTCCACTATATTCTTTTGCTGTACCGTAACACCCAGTACTTCAGGCTTAAGTCGCTTGCCATGGCAAACGGAGCATAAGCGCACGCGCATGTAGGCTTCTATTTCGCTGCGCATGTATTCGGAATCGGTTTCTTTATAGCGGCGTTCCAGGTTGGGAATTACGCCTTCAAAAGCGGTTTCCATTTCAAAACTGCCTTCGCGGGAAGCAAACTCGCCTGCTACGCGCACTTTGGTGTCACCCGTGCCGTACAGCACTACGTCTATAAACTTCTTGGGCAAATCTTTTACGGGAGTGTTTAAGGAAAAACCGTACTTTTTGGAAACCGCTTCCAAAATACGGCCATACCAAGAAAGTCGGGAGGTAGTTTTGCTCCACGGGCGAATGGCGCCTTCGGCCAAAGTCAATTTTTGGTTAGGCATAACCAAATCCGGCTCCACGGTGAGCTTGGTACCCAATCCTTTACATTCCGGACAGGCGCCGTGGGGACTGTTAAACGAAAAATCGCGAGGGTCCAATTCGGAAAGCTGGATATGCCCGTCGGGACAAGCAAATTTTTGGGAAAGGATAATGTCTTTGCCGTGTAGGGGCGGCCATTGGCCGCCTTCTTTCGGGAGGCTGCTAGCCTCCCCTACAGCGTCCACACGGGACGCTATGGCTATGCCATCACCCAAGTCCAAAGCCTTTTCCAAACTTTCGGCTATGCGGCCTTTGTCTTCGCGGCTAACGGCCAAGCGGTCTACCACGACATCTATAGAATGTTTTTTCTGTTTGTCGAGCCTAAGGTTTTGCGCTTCGTTTAAGTCCATAACTGTACCGTCTACCCGCACGCGGGCAAACCCGGCTTTTTTTATTTGCTCAAAAACATGCCTATGCTCCCCTTTTTG
>CAYOXN010000112.1:0-947 GCA_964407965.1 uncultured Candidatus Saccharibacteria bacterium | reverse complement strand
GGAGCCATAAGCACCAGCTTGGTGCCTTCGGGCAAGGCAAGCAATTGGTCGGTCATGGCCTGTATAGTTTGGCCGGCAATTTTTTTGCCGCAGACCGGACAGTGCGGTACGCCAATGCGGGCATACAACAAACGCAAATAGTCGTAAATTTCCGTTACCGTACCTACGGTAGAGCGCGGGTTGTGGCTGGCAGACTTTTGGTCAATGGAAATAGCCGGGCTTAAGCCTTCTATTTTGTCCACGTCGGGCTTGTCCATAAGGCCAATAAATTGCCGGGCGTACGCGGAAAGCGACTCCACATACCGGCGCTGGCCTTCGGCGTAAATGGTATCGAACGCCAAAGAAGACTTGCCGGAACCCGACAAGCCAGTCATGACAATAAGTTTGTTGCGCGGCAAGTCTACGTCTATATTCTTTAAATTATGCTGCCGCGCCCCGCGTATGCAAATTTTGTTTTCCATAACTACAGAAATTTAATACGAATCTACGGAAAACTACAGAAATATAAGCATTATGCTATCATGCTAAATTTTGTAGGTATTTCGTAGTGGTTCTTTAAGTCTTTTTAGTAGTACAAACTAGAAATAATTCTACCACGCTTGTCAAGACGTTGCAAGGGTCTTTGAGTTAAAAATTATCAAGAAGAAAGTTACCAAGTAGACTCTACTAAATACTAAAATAAACGAAATTACGAAAATAGCGTTTAGCGTTTAGTAAGTAGCGTTTAGGTAGTGCAGGCTGCAGGCCTACCTACTACCCACTAACCGCAACCTACTAATAAAAAAATCCCCCGGACGCGATGCCGAGGGGTTAGGAAATACTGTGCGCCATTTACTTAGCGGTGCCGGTTCTTGCGGAACCGCAAGCTTATGGAATAAATAACAGCTACGACAGCCGCACCCACGGCAATGTTGCACATTGCCGCAAAAATCACGACTGCAGGATCA
>CAYOXN010000111.1:0-2947 GCA_964407965.1 uncultured Candidatus Saccharibacteria bacterium | reverse complement strand
AAACCGAGGATTGGGTGCTATCCGCATTATTCGTGCAATAGTGGATAAATAAATATTAATATTTTTATTGCTTAAATCTTGATCTTTATTACTTAAAACTTAAATCTTAAATCTATTTATTATACCGCCGGTACTTGGTTTTCCTCGGCTTCGGCGTGCGATGCCCCGTGTCCGCTTTCGGCATGGCCATGCGTATCGGTTGTGGCCAAATTCAAATACACAAGCGTTAACATGGAAAAGACCACGGCTTGTATAAGGCCGACTAACAATTCAAGCCCCATAAACGGCAGGGGTACCACGTAAGCCATTAAGCTGGCCAACACAGTCAGTAAAACTTCACCGGCAAAAATATTGCCGTAAAGCCTCAGCGATAAAGATACCATTTTGGCTACTTCGGAAAAAATTTCAATAATGCCGACAAAAAATTCTATAACCGCAGTAAGGATATTTACCGGGCTTAGGGAAACTATGGCTTTCCACAGGTCCCCAAGCTTAATAAACCTATTGGCGTATTTAAAGAAACCTATGGCAACAATGCCTAAAATGTGGGAGGAAGATACGGCTAAAATTGCCATAGCTAATGTCATGTTTAAGTCAGTATTGCTCGGACGCAACAATGGGAATGATTCAATTTCCCCGTTATGCATTGCAGTAATGGTTATAGAGCCCGTACCTGGCAGCAAGCCCATCCAATTAGAAATTAAAATAAATAAGAAAAAGCCGCCAATTATGGGTAGGAACTTTAAAGATTTTTTCCTATCCCCCGTTACCTGGTCCAAGTAGCCAAACATAGTTTCGACTACCATTTCAAAAAAGTTTAAAAAGCCCTTGGGCGCAGAGTTTGTTTTATAGTACTTTTTAATGCCGCGCTGGACAAAAAACGCCATTACCAAAAAAACAACCAGAGCCATTGTGGTATTGAAGTACGAGTTGGTTATGGGGAAATTGCCTATATGAAATATTGTTTCGGCCGCAAGCGGCGGTAAGTGGAGTTCCATTATTTTTTCATTAATTTAGCAAGGCGTTTCGTATGGCGGTAAATGCCGACTATTGAAGTGGCCATGGCGAGGAGTAAGCCTACTATAACCCAGTATTTGGTGCCCATTTTGGCGTCTAAATACCTGCCCGCATATATGCCTATTATGAGTGGTACGGCTAACATTACCGCAAAATCAAGGCCGACAGATACCATAGACATGGCGTTCAGCAGTTTTGGGCTTTGCTTTGGACGGGTAACTTCCTGGAATTCCTTCATTTCTTGCTCTTCCCGGTGAATTTCGTCCAAATTAACCCGGCCCGGCACTTTATAGGGGGTCTGGTCTCTATTTTCGTCCATATTTTCTTTTAATTAACGCGTTTAATGTATCGAAATTTGGGCCATATGTCAAGGCATTAGGGGCTTGACAGGCGTCAAATTAATTAATGGGGTATATAATTTAAATCATAAAAGTCACGGTGTAGGGGCGGCCACTGGCCGCCCGCTACAAGATTTGAAACAATTTATTTTTTTGCCTAGTTAGTTTTTTTGAAATTGTAGCCGCTTTTTTACCAGTTCGTTCGCGGTCCGTTTTTGGGCAGTTTTGGTGGTTTTTGCCATAGTCCAAAAATGGAATTTTCCAAGTACTGCCTATTTTCCTTATGTATCCTGGCTAGCAGTACGTCTAACATTAACGGCCCTAAAAAGCAGTTTTGTTTGTCTGTATATTTTAGGAAGTCTTTAAATGAAAGTTTTATAGGAATAATTTGTTCGCCTGAGTCTAAGGCCTGGTTAAATTTCTTTTCGCACCCCCGGGCAATGAAAAAATATACTTTCTGAATAACTTTGCCGCTTGGTTGGTATATTTTCCAAAGTTTAATTTCTTTGGGCACCAACCCGGTTTCTTCCTTTAGCTCGCGTAGGGCGGCGTGCTGTGGGCTCTCCCCTGGTTTGTCCATCCTGCCGCTGGGTAAGTCGTAAAACCATTCCGTTCCCGGCTGCTTTTGCTTTACCATGACTATTTTATTGCCAATAGTCGGGATTATGACAACCGTATTTTGGCGTACCGCTTTTTCAAAGGTTTTTAAGCTGCCGTCAAATTGTTTTTGTGGCCATTGGTATATGTCAAATAGTATGCCATGGAATTTTCTTTTGGCATGTTTGGGTAATGGTGGCATGGTTATTTACAGTTTATTCCTGCTTGAGTGAGTGTGCATGCTAATTTGCCATCTTTATCGGTATCGGAGTAACCTGAAGTTTCTTTACCGAGGCAAAAAGTTAAGCTGTATTTTGGATATACAAAGCCGTTGTTTGTAGGGTTAGCGGTTTTTACACCTTCTGGTGTATAAGAATAATTGTTCAATTCCCCGCAGGTACTGTCGGCGGGTCCGGGTGCTGTTGGTATGGCGCCTATATAATTAGGGGTCAGTACCTGCATGTTTTCGGGATACCCGTTGTGGTCGTTATAATATAGTTCCAGTGCACTAGCCAGTTGGCGTGCATCGCTCATTCGTTTGTAATCCCGGCTTACGCTTTGCTGTTCAATGAATTTTTGTAGTAAGTCCAAGGAATTTTCCGGTACTTTAATTTCCTGCTTTTGCCCGTACTTGCCATATTCCGAAACCACGGTAAGCTCGGCGTTAAAGGAAAGGTTGTCTATGGTCTCCCGTATTTCCCTGTCAGCGGCCGTTTCGTGAGTTTGTTCCAGTTTCCCGTTTTTAAAACATGTTTCCGCTGCATCAGGACAATCGGCATTTTTTATAGACCCGCTGTCTATGGCTACCATGCCTGCTTTGTATTGATGTTTAGAAGATAGCACGTCGTATTGGGTGCCTGCCGATTCATTGTAGTAACTGTATGTTTCCACCGGGCCGCCAAGGCACGTATAAATTTTAAAGGTTGAATATACCGGTAAGCCGCGTTCCGACTTAATTTTATTTTCTGGCTTGTAAACCCAACCCTTATAGCTAT
>CAYOXN010000110.1:0-3398 GCA_964407965.1 uncultured Candidatus Saccharibacteria bacterium | reverse complement strand
GGTCAACCCAACTGACTTGGAACAAGAGTTAAGAAGTTAAGAGGTGAAGTAAACCAATCTCTATGATTGTTCCTTGCAGTAAATTCTTTCAATAACCGTGGCATGTGTTCTTTCCAAGCTCGTGCTACGGTTTTTCTAATGTAAGCTCTCA
The DNA here is from genome assembly GCA_964407965.1 of uncultured Candidatus Saccharibacteria bacterium. Classification (GTDB taxonomy): domain Bacteria; phylum Patescibacteriota; class Doudnabacteria; order UBA920; family UBA920; genus CAZPRQ01. The sequence goes on along the minus strand of CAYOXN010000110.1, from coordinate 3,247 downwards.
GTCTCATCCAGGTGTTTTCAATGCGGTTCGTAGGGCCAAAAGATCCTAAGCTGTGATTGACCATGCTGTGCCCATAACCAAAGAACTCTGTTAAGTTCCAGTACCCGGTCCAAGCATCTGTATGGATGTAACTGTACTGCTTAATTGCTTTGAGAATAAATGCATCAGTTTGCCCCTGTTCCCGGGTAGGAATAGTTTGCAGTACGACTTTCCCCGAGTGTCTTTCTAAAGCTCCAATGACCACAGTTTGATTGTTGTATTTTCTTCTACCGATGAATGCTTCGTCAACCTCTACAATTCCTGAGAGCTGTAATTGCTCATCAGGGAGCAGATCCGCAAACTTTCGGTACCACCTTCTTACTGTTACTTCTGAAAGGTGACAGGTGTTAACTGCCTGACTAATACTCAAGGGGTTAAGGTAACATTCCAACAGTTTCCAAAGGACAGTAAAGGGTAATTTACTTCCCTTAAATACCAAACAGGATTTGAGGGAAAATTTCAGACGACATTTTCCACACCAATATCTGTTACCTATGATCTTTTGGTATCTTCGATGACACTGAGGGCACTTAATATGGTTGTTAAATACTTTCTTCCGTATTTGTGCCTGAATCTTGGCTTCAGACAATGCTTGTGATACGATTTTCATTAGACAAAGGGTTAATGATGGGTCCACTATCATTTTAACCCTTTGTTCCATTTTAGTTAGGATCACCCCGTATATTATCTCTTGCCAAATATATTTAAATGTGTTATAATTATGTCTATGAAATCGTGGTTTAGTTTATTGATCACGGTTGCCGGTGTTTTGATTCTGTTGTCTGCCGGCTCCGCATTGATTTCCTGGGGAGACCAAAATATCAGGCTCCCCAAACTTGAGTCCGTTCAGAAGTAAGGAGGCTACATGAATTACGATTTTGAAGTGCGGGGGAAAAAACGGGATGAGATTGCAATCGTTGGGCTTCTGGCAATGATATGTATAATAGTCCTTGCTTCAGGACTATTACCCCCCATTCCTCATGAAGGGGACTTGAAACCCCGCCCCGCCGCGCGCGGAACGCTTGGCCGGTGAATACCGGCCGCAAACACGCAGACGCTTTCGTCCTTTACACAGGGCGAGGGCGTTTTTTATTATATTTTACCCCGTACACTCTATTCGCGGCCGCGAATAGAGTGTACACATGTTTTTGGGAATTATGGTTACTATCTAAATAGTTTAAAACTTAAAAACTGACTTTAAAAAACTATCAACTCTGTTCGCAATTGCGAACTTAGTTGATAGGTGACGGGCTAAAATAGAATGTGAGAATAAAATTTATTTGTGGGTTATTTGGGTGGTACAGAACTATTTTAATAACCTCCCCTAACCCCTTCCCTGCCTTGCCGGCAGGCTAGCTTTGTAAGGAGAGTGCCCTAAAAAAAGCTGCACTTGTAAAAACAAACTATAGCCTCCCCTGCCCTCCTCTGACGAGGAGGGGAATTTTTCTAAATAGATTCCAAGTCTATAACTTCGTCTATGCGGATTTGGGCGACAAAGTCGGGAATGTGGGAGACCATGACAAAGGCGCCTTCGTAACTGTCGAGCGCTTGGGCTATAACCGGCAGGTGCCTGAAATTTATGTGGTTGGTGGGTTCGTCCAAAATAAGCAGGCCGGGTTTCATGAGCACCAGGCGGCAAAAAGCCAAGAGGCCTTTTTGCCCTTCGGACAAAAGTGAAATTTGGCTAGAGAGCGCTTTGCCGTCGAGCAGAAAGCCTGCGGCAGTGGAACGGAGCAACTGCTCATCCTGCTTTTCCATAACTTCGGCCAAAGCGTCATACGCCACCTGCTCAAAGTTCAGCATAGAAAAGTCTTGCTTGTAGTAACCAATTTTTACTTCGGATAAAATTTCCGCTCCTTTGGCAGTGCGGTCAATTAAGCTTTGCAAAAAAGTGGATTTTCCTATGCCATTAGGCCCGCTGACCAAAACGTGCATGCCTTTCCTGACTAGCAATTCAAAGGGTTTATTCACCGGTTCGTGGTTACTAAAGGCGTCTATGCTCGAAATTTTAATTACTTGCCCGTTGAAAAATGGGTCAAACTGCTGGACGGGTATGGTAAACTCACGGATGGTTTTGTCTTCCCGCCTTACGTCTACCATGCTCTCTTCCGCTTCTTCGGCAGTTTCGCGCATGCGCTTGGCTACGGCGCGGAGTTTGCCGCCTTTGTGGGCAAAAACTTCAGCCTGGGCCCGCTTTTCCTTAATTTGGGTTTGCATGCGGGCGTTTTGCAAGTTTTCACGCTCTATACGGGCTTTAATTTCCTCTACCACGTCATAGTAATTTCCGGTATATTGTTCAATTTTTTTGGTAAACACGTCTAGGTACAAGACGCCGTCGGTAAAGGCGTTCAAAAAATCCGCGTCGTGGGAAATGACAATGCAGGTTTTTTCATACATCATTAAAAAGCCTGTAAGGTGTTCTATGCCCGCCTGGTCCAAATTGTTTGTGGGTTCGTCGAGCAGTAAAATGTCCGGGTTTTGGATAAGCGCATAGGCCAGCAGTAACCTGGCTTGCTGCCCGCCGGAAAATTCTTTCAGTTTTTTCTCAAGCGGTAATTGCACATTCACTACTTCAAAAACTTCCCGGATTAGTTTGTCTAGGTTATATTTCTTTTCCGAAAAAGCTGTTTCAAAATATTCCCTTACGGTCAGCTCGAGCATGTCCCGCGGAATGACCTGTTTGGCAATGGCAATGCTGGCGTCTTTGGGGGTTATGGCTATGGTGCCTTCGGTGGGTTTTGCTTCCCCGGTTATGAGTTTAAACAAACTGGACTTGCCTGCCCCGTTTTGGCCCATAAGCGCAATGCGCGAGCCTGTGCGTACAGAAAAACTGGCTTCGTCCAAAAGCCGTTTGTTGTGGTCGTATTCAAACACTACATCGGAAAAGCGTAAAATTACGGAATCGGCGGGCATGGGAAATTAGTTAGCAGGCTTAAGATTAAAGATTTAAGTAAAACCCCGTTTTGTAATGAGGGTAAACAAAAGTATTTAAAAGTTCCGCCCCTTGGGCGGAACGTGGGTATGGTACCATATTTCGTAAAAAAAATCAAAAAAAGTGGCATCCGTTAGGGTTTCGGGATGCCTTGGAAAGTTTGCCGACTTGCTTTTAGCTTTAGAATTAACTCAGCAAAGTTCTTCGCGGTGGATTGTAGGGCTGTTCTGTGGCGGTCGTAGCTGTCTTGCCGATTGGATAAGTCTGGGATAATGG
>CAYOXN010000109.1:0-3666 GCA_964407965.1 uncultured Candidatus Saccharibacteria bacterium | reverse complement strand
GAAACCCAAATTAACGAAGAAATTGACCGTCTGCGCAACGCAGCCACCCAGTCGCTCCTAACAAGAAAAGATGTATTAATAGTAGCCAGTGTTTCCTGCATATATGGTTTGGGTAATCCGGCAGACTATATGGACTTGTCCTTGCTTTTAGAAACCGGCAAACCGTATAAACGCGACAAACTGCTTCGGCGTTTAACCGACTTGCAATACCACCGGAATGACCTGGACCTGCAGCGCGGCACCTACCGCGCGCATGGTGACGTTTTGGAAATTATTTTGTCCTCGGAAGACACCATAATCCATTTGGATTTTTTTGGCGACACGTTGGAAAAAATAGAACGCCACGACACCCTGACTAACGACCTGGTGGAAAGCATGGAGAGCGTGCATATTTTTCCGGCCAAACATTTCGTAACCAGCGAAGACAAACTAAAGGCCGCCATGGACAATATACGGCAAGAGCTCATGGAACGGTTAAAGGAACTTCGCGCGGAAGGAAAAATTTTAGAAGCGGCGCGGCTGGAACAGCGCACCAATTTTGACTTGGAAATGCTGGCCAATACCGGTTTTGTTTCCGGCATAGAAAATTATTCGCGCCATATGGACGGCCGCGCCCCGGGCGAACCGCCTTCCACGCTTATAGATTATTTCCCCGACGACTACTTGCTCTTTGTAGACGAGTCCCACCAAACTATTCCGCAAATTGGCGCCATGTACGAAGGCGACCGCTCCCGTAAAACAACTTTGGTAGACTATGGTTTTCGTTTGCCTTCAGCCTTAGACAACCGCCCACTTAAATTTGACGAGTGGGAAAAGAAAGTTGGCCAGGCGGTATTTGTTTCGGCTACTCCGGCTAAGTTTGAAATAGAACGCTCACTTACCCAAACAGCTAAACCTTACATAGCCAAATCCAAACAAGCCATACTCGACAAAATAGAAGAACAGGATGCAATTGTAGGGGCGGCCAGTGGCCGCCAGAAAAACGGGAAGGCAATGCCTTCCCCTACGCTACCTACTACCCCCTACCCACTAAATGCTGTTTCCACCATTGTCGAACAAATTATCCGCCCCACAGGCCTACTCGACCCAACCATAGAAATAAAACCCATAAAAAACCAGGTTGATGACCTCATAGAACAAATAAAAGCCCGGGTGGAAATTCACCAGCGCGTTTTAGTGGCCACGCTCACCAAGCGCATGGCCGAAGAACTAACCGAGTATTTAAAGGAAGACGGCGTAAAAGTCCAGTATGTCCATAGCGACGTAGACACGTTTGAACGATTGGAAATTTTGCGCGACCTACGCCTTGGGGTTTTTGACGTGCTTATAGGCATAAACCTGCTTCGCGAGGGTTTGGACTTGCCGGAAGTTTCCCTGGTAGCCATACTCGATGCGGACAAAGAAGGCTTTTTACGCAGCGAAACATTTTTTATGCAAATGATGGGCCGCGCGGCGCGCCACATAAATGGCCACGTTGTTATGTACGCCGACAGAATTACCGGTTCCATGCAGTCGGCCATAGCCGAAACCACCCGCAGAAGGAAACTGCAAGAAGACTACAACAAAAAACACGGCATAGTGCCGCAAACCATAGTCAAGAAAATTTCCGAGTCGCGCCTAGCCGGCTCACGGGTAGCGGAGGCCACTGGCCTCCATGCAAACGACAGTATTGATGTTTCCAAAATGGACAAACAAGAATTCCGTTACTACATGCATGAACTGGAAGAACAAATGGAACTCGCGGCCAAAAACCTGGACTTCGAACTTGCCGCCAAAATCCGCGACCGCATAAGTGAAATAAAAAAACTTAAAAAGCTTGGAAAATAAGCTTACACCTTTACGAAGTACGAAGAGTACGAACTTACGAAAAATCCCCGTCACGCTCCGCGTGACGGGGATTTAAAAATGTTAATGAGGTAACGGTATACCGACTTTGTCCGAAACTTCCTTTGCCCATTTTTCTAAAACTTCCAACCTTCTATGTAAAACTATATGCTCATCACGGAAATCTTTAACCATTTTGGTTAAATTATCCACTGATACCTGAAGAACCCTAATATCTTCTTTGACATTTTTAAATTCAGACTGCATTTCAGCCTTCATTTCGTCCAAATAATCAAATACGGGTTTTAGGTTAATATCGCTCATATAAGTATTATAGCCCTAACGACGTTTATGTCAAAACGTACTTAAGTTCACCGTGCAGACTTTTGAAATCACAATTTAAGCTTTATTTTTTATTATTTCCTAAAACCTAATACCTAAAAGCTAAAAGCTAATTTAGGCTTCTTGTACTATTTCTGCCGCGTTCCACGCGTACTCAAACAAGTTCCTCAACGACTTATAAATAGCAAGGCTGGAAATTTGCACGGCGAAAATATATGGCTCGTAGGAAAAAAACACCACATTGCCGTCGTACAGGCATTGTCCGTTATAAACTCCCCTCCTCCGCGAGCAAACCTTTGCGTAAAAAATTCATTGTGCCCCATAGACTGAGCGTAGGCCACATCGGCCTCGCTTTTTGTTAACAGCTCCCGTACGCGGACTTTACCCGCCAAAGCCTGCTTGTTAAGCAGTGCCGGGTAGTCAGGATACACATGCAATATGTCGCGAATAGTGGAAAAAAATTCCACGTTTTTTGCCGTGAGTAACTTGTCGTACAAGTCACGCACTGCCTGCTTGCCTTCAAACAACTGTACCTGCGGCTTGTCGGCTTTTGCGTTATATAGCGCAAGCAAGTTGGGTAAAAAGCGTTTAACCATTTCTTGTTTTTTGGACAAGTCTTGCACTAGTTTTTCCGGCGACTGGGCGGTGTACAAAGTTTTGCCAGCCCTGGGAACCAAGCTGGTTAAACCCTTTTTTTGCAATTCTTCCAAAATTAAATACGCGGTGGGCCGCTTTATGCCGGCTTTGGTAGCTATTGGGTGCACACTAGCCGTGCCCAATTCCAAAAGCGCCAAATACACCGCAGCCTCCTTCTCCTCCAAACCAATTTGTCTTAAAACATCTTGTATTTCCATGAGCTTATTCCTCTCCTTGCTGAGGAGAGGTTAGGTGAGGTTATTGTTAATTACTTATATTCTAAAACCTATATTCTATCCTGTCAACTTTTCTGACAACTAACCCCATACCTCCTAAAACCCCTATATAACAGGCTTTTTACAGCATTTATTAAGTCATGATTATTGACTATATGTCAAATATATGGTATTCTTGCATGTTAAAACAAAACACCCGGCGGGGAATAAAGACGCAAAATTTTGTTAAGGAGGTTCTATTCAATGTTTGGAATGGGAATTGGTATAGCAATGCAGTCGGCTTGCAGTACTTGTCTTCAACCCTATGAAGTCTGGGAGTATGAGGACTCTGACACCAACAAACTTGAGTTCAAAAATAAACCAAGTTTGCACATTTGCCCATCCTGCTTCCGCTCCGTTGGGAACGATGTTGTTTCGACCCAAGCATACTTCAAACGGTGGAAGAAAGCAGCCAGTAAAATTTTCCGCTAAACGATTGGCTTGACCAGCCATAAAAAGGTCTGCGCTTACGGGGAACCTTAACACGTTCCCCTCCCTTTTCGAAAATTCAATGTAGTTAGAATTTTCGAAATAGGAAGTCCGGGAGCCATGGGGACTATAAATCCGTGGGGCGGAGCCGGGCATCACC
>CAYOXN010000108.1:3391-3712 GCA_964407965.1 uncultured Candidatus Saccharibacteria bacterium | reverse complement strand
CGCCCCGCCCTCCAAGGAACTTTCCGCCCCGGAAGTCATTCGCCCCAAACCGCCCGTCCCGCCGGCTGTACCCCGTCCCACTGTTGTTCCGCCTAAACCGCCGCTGGCAGCCATGCCTAAAGCGGCGGTACCGCCGCCCTTGCCTTCGACTAAGCCTTCGCCGCTTGCTCAGGGTATTGGCGCTTTAAAGTCGTCTGTGCCCACCGCCCCCGCCCATGCGGGCTTGCCCACCCCAAAAACCCAAACCCAGCCAAGGACATTGCAGGCGACAATAAATTAACAAACCCAAAAATAAAGGGAAAAAAAGGTAAAAAACCAACA
>CAYOXN010000108.1:0-3381 GCA_964407965.1 uncultured Candidatus Saccharibacteria bacterium | reverse complement strand
CCCCTTCCAGGGTCTTTGCTGGATACATTAGATTAATTAGCCCAACTTTGAGTGGACACATGTGTAAAATACACCGAAGGCATACAGCCAAAACTCGTCGCTTTTGTCCAAAACGCAGGCTTGCATGAAGTATTATTTAGGCTTGAAAAAAGCCCGGCTTATAAAACATATATAGATACCGGAATAAAAGTACTTTCGAGCCCGAACGGCAGTTTTGAGAACTTGGATACCCAAGGCGGCCTGAAACCGAGGTTTTATTCCAAAGAGCAGTTCGAAATATTTACGGACATGCTTCGGCATGTGCAGGCGGGAAAGTAGCCCCCGCCAATGGCGGGGTAGTAAATAAGCTAATAAGCCAATAAGCGGATAAGCAATAAGCCTTATAATTGGCGGGGGATTTATTGATTTACTGATTTGTTGATTTAGTGATTCATGTAATCTGTAAATCAAAAATCAACTAATCAATAAATTATTAAAGTATGGTATAATAAAAGAAGATAATTGCTACCAAAACGAAACCAAGACTTAAAATATGCAGTATCCCGTACCACAATTTACCGACGTTGAAGACAAAATAATCGGCCCGTTAAGTTTAAAGCAGTTTTTAATTCTTTTTGGCGCTGGGGTAATTATGTTTTTAGTGTTTACGGTTACCCAGAGTGTCGCGGCCACCATTTTTGCCTTCCTCATAGTAGGCGTGCCGGCCATAGGCGTGGCCTTTGCCAAGGTAAACGGCCGTCCTTTGTACAATACCATAGGATTATTCCTCTCCTTTTTAACGAGTCCCAAACAACTGGTCTTCCATAAGGAATCCACGAGTTTCACGGGTCTGACCAAACTTAAGAATGTGGAAATAGAAAAAACAGAAGCCCTCGAAGAACCTATGAGCCGCGAGACTACCGAAACACGGCTCAAGGAAGTCTCCCAGCTCTTGACCAAACAAGCCCAGGCAGAAAGCGAATTGAGTAAAAAAATACAGTAAGCCGATCCGAATATTACGGAGGGGAATCCGAATGATCCTAATACCGCTACAGTTAGATTCGGGTAATTCGGATTGCAGTTATTGGTAATATTTGGATCGGAAAATATATATGGAAAAAGACATGCGAAAAAAGAATATGGCTCCAGGCAAAACCACGCAAAGCTTTTTGCGCATTTCGGAAATAAAAAATGATACGGTGGTGCTGGAAGACGGCACACTCCGTGCCGTTTTAGCCGTTTCGTCCACAAACTTTGACCTTAAAAGCCAAGATGAACAAAATTCCATTATATTTGGGTTCCAGCGGTTTTTGAACTCGCTTACGTTTAACATCCAAATACTCATGCAGAGCCGCAAAATGGAAATTGGCAATTATTTGGAAAAGCTGAAGCGGATAGCCGATAAGCAAACGAACGAACTGCTCAGGGTGCAAACCGCGGAATACATAGAATTCATAAAACGGCTTATAGAAAATGCCAGCATTATGAATAAAAATTTCTATATTGTGGTGCCGCTGGGCCAGAGCATTTTGCCTTCGCCAGCCGGATTTTTTTCCAAACTGTTCGGCGGCAAGAGCCGCGAGGTTGCCCAGCGCATAGAAAATTTTGAAAAAGCCAAACAGGATTTGGATATAAGGGTAAACCAGGTTTCATCTAACCTCTCCGGCCTGGGCGTCCATGCGGTAAGGCTCAAAACCGAAGAAATAATCCAGCTCTACTACAACTCCTACAACTTTGAAACCGGCCCCGTCATAGACCCTAAAATGCTCGGTGACATTAAAATGGTTGAATCGCAGATATAGATTAACAAAGGGCTGAGTTAAATTTTGGTCAATGTTATTTAATTTTAATTAATTTTACTTAATTACCATTGTGTCTTTATTTGGAATAAAATCACAAACAGAGTTAGAAGAAAAAAAGAAACGCTTGGAGCAACTGGAGGCGGAAGTGGATGCGGGCAAAAAGCTGGGTGACGTGGAAAAAACGTACCGCGAAGGCCTGACCACCTTGCGCGATCTGCTCGCCCCGGCTTCGCTTAAGTTCAATAACTCTTATTTTGAACTCAACGGCAAATTCGGCCGCAGCTTTTTTGTCCTGGCGTATCCGCGCTTTTTGTCGTCGAACTGGCTTTCGTTCATTATCCAGGCCGAAGGTGCTCTCGACGTTTCCATGTTCATTTACCCCATAGATTCGGAAACAATACTCAAAAAACTCAAAAGCAAAGTGGGGGAAATAGGCTCCCAAATGGCCATAAACCAGGAAAAAGGCATGGTTAGAGACCCAATGCTCGAAACGGCTTACCAGGACGTGGAGTCTCTGCGTGACGCGCTTATGCAAGGCACAGAAAAATATTTCCGCGTTGCACTCTATTTTACCTTGTATGCGGACGACCTTAAAGAATTAGATACAAATTCCAGTACGCTGGAAAGTGCGCTGGGCGCCAAACTCATTGTCACCAAACGCGCGCTGCTCCAAACGCAAGGCGGCTTTAATTCCACCTTGCCGCTCGGCACGGACGAATTGGACGTGGCCAATAACATGAACACCAGCCCGCTTTCTACCACGTTCCCGTTTGTTTCCTCGGACCTTACCTCAAACGACGGTATCTTGTACGGCATTAACCGCCACAACAACAGCCTCATTTTGTTTGACCGGTTTTCCATGGAAAACGCCAACTCGGTAGTTTTTGCCAAGTCTGGCGCAGGCAAGTCATATGCCGTTAAGCTGGAAATTTTGCGCAGCCTTATGGTAGGTACCGAGGTTATTGTCATAGACCCTGAAAACGAATATAAGCATTTGGCCGAGGCTGTGGGCGGGACATATTTGAGCGTCAGTTTAAATTCCGATTCCCGCATAAACCCCTTTGACTTGCCGCCGGCCATAGAAGGCGAGGAAAATTCGGACATCCTCCGCAGCGCAGTTGTAAATTTGCTCGGCTTGTTTAACCTTATGCTCGGCAAACTTACCCCTACGGAAGAGGCCATGATGGACAAAGCCATTTGGCAGACCTATGCCAAAAAGGACATTACCGAAACATCCGATTTCAAAACCGTGGAAAGCCCCACCATGAACGATTTGGTGGAAATTTTGCAATCGACCGTGGGTGCCGAAAGCCTGGTGCAACGCCTTTCCAAATTTACGGAAGGAACTTTTGCCGGCTTGTTTAACCAGCCTACCAATGTGGTAATAAACAACAGCCTGGTAATTTTTTCCATACGCGATTTGGAAGAAGCGCTAAGGCCCATTGCCATGTATATTATTTTAGGGTATGTCTGGAACATGGTAAGGGCGGAACTTAAAAAACGCATTTTGGTGGTGGACGAAGCCTGGATACTCATGCAGCATGAGGACAGTGCCCGCTTTTTGTTCGGCATAGCCAAGCGCTGCCGCAAATACTATTTG
>CAYOXN010000107.1:267-3726 GCA_964407965.1 uncultured Candidatus Saccharibacteria bacterium | reverse complement strand
ACGTTTTTATGTTAAAATAATTATGAAATGGCACAACTTGAAACAAAAATAAAAGCCCTTAAGTTGGAAGGGGAAGTGTTAGCCGATGAACATTCGCGCATGTCTGCCGCGCGCGACGCGAGTATTTTTGAGGTTGTGCCGGAAGTGGTGGTAAAGCCAAAAAATACGGAAGATATAAAAAAGTTAGTACGGTTTGCGGCGGCGGAAAAAGCGCATAACCCCACCCTTTCGCTTTCGGCGCGTTCCGCCGGTACGTGCATGTCCGGCGGGTCTTTAAGCGAAAGCATTGTTTTAGACTTTACCGCGCACATAAACCGGGTGGGAGAAATAGGCGACAGTTGGGCCGAGGTTGAGCCCGGTGCTTACTGGCGTGATTTTGAAAAGGCTACCTTGGAGCATAATTTAATTATGCCTTCGTACCCGGCTTCTAAGCATTTGTGCGGCGTGGGCGGAGTGGTGGCCAATAACGCGGGGGGAGAAAAGTCCCTGTCTTACGGAAAAACCGAAAATTATGTGGAAGAGTTAACTGTTGTTTTGGCTGACGGCAATGAATATGTTATTAAGCCCCTGCATGAAAAAGAACTTGAGGCCAAACTTAAATTGCCTACCTTTGAGGGTGACTTGTATAGGAAAATCCACCATCTCATAAATTCCAACTACGAATTGCTCCAAGCCGCCAAGCCAAAAGTTTCCAAAAATTCCGCCGGGTATTATTTGTGGAATGTCTGGGACAAAAAAGAGCGGGTGTTTAACTTATGCAAGCTTTTGGTGGGTAGCCAGGGGACTTTGGGAATTATTACCAAAGTAAAATTTGCTTTGGTGAGGCCCAAACCCAAAGCCAAGTTGTTAGTTATGTTCTTAAACGATATTGCCAGTTTAGGAAAAATAATAGACGAGGTTTTGACTTTCGGGCCCGAGACGTTTGAGTCGTACGACGACCATACGTTTGGGCTGGCTATGCGCTTTTTGCCTGGCATACTCCAGCGCATGAAGGGCAATGCGTTTAAATTGTTTTTCCAGTTCCTACCCGAAATGGGCATGGTACTAACCGGCGGCATGCCCAAACTGGTGCTTATTGCGGAATTTACCGGCTATGACCAGGCAAGCGTGGACAAACAGGCCCAAGCCGCCCAAAAAGCCGTAACCGAAAAGTTTAAGGTTAAGACCCACCTCACTAAAAACGAACAGGAAGCCAGCAAATATTGGACCGTGAGGCGGGAAAGTTTTAACTTGCTCCGCCAGCATGTTTCCGGCAAACATACCGCGCCTTTTATAGACGACATAACCGTGAGGCCCGAATTTTTGCCCGAATTTTTACCGCAACTCGACAGTGTTTTTAAACGTTACCCCAGCCTCATATATACCGTAGCCGGCCACATGGGCGACGGCAATTTCCACATTATTCCGCTCATGGATTTAAAAAACCCAAAAGAGCGGGAACTCATACCCAAAATTTCCGACGAGGTGTATGACCTGGTGCTCAAATACCACGGCAGCATAGACGCCGAGCATAACGACGGCATAATCCGTACGCCGTATTTGCAAAAAATGTTCGGGCCGGAAGTTATAAGGCTGTTTAAGCAGGCCAAGCAGATTTTTGACCCGCTGAATATTTTTAATCCGGGCAAAAAAGTAGACGGCACGCTGGAATATGCCATGGGGCATATACGGAAGGAATACTAAAGGAGATTAAAGATTTAAGAATCAAGAAGGGCTGCAATCCTTTATCCTTGATCCTTAACACACACAAAGAATCAAGAATCATGAATCAAGAATCAAGGTTTAGTAATAAGTAAGGAGTAATGAGTAATTAGAAAAAGCAGGGGCAAATAATAAAATTTGATTTTACATATACTTAGCACTAATTACTTAGCACTTAGCACTACTTTATAAACTTTATGAACTTGAAACTAATTTCCCTAAACGCTACTTACTACACGCTAAATGCTAATTAGGTTTATTTTAGTATTTAGTAGAGATATTTAAGGTTATTTTGCGGCATGGATAAACTTGGTTATAAAATTACGTATACGAGGCGGAGGAGTGTGGCTTTACGGGTGACTTTAGACGGGGGAATTGAGGTGAGGGCGCCAAGGTTTGTAGGGCGGAATTTTTTGGACAAGTTTGTTTCTGCCAAAGAGGCATGGATAAAAAAACAAAGGGAAAAAATAGCAAACATGCAGCAGTCCCGTAAACAGTTTGCCGCCGGAGAGCGGTTTTTGTTTTTGGGCAAAGAATACCCGCTGGTGGTAGAGGGGCAGTTTAGCCAAAAACTGCGGTTCAACGGTGAGGCGTTTTTAATTTCCAAATTTAAATTGGCAGCGGCCAAAAGTTTGTTTGTGGCATTTTACAAGTTACAAGCGCAAAAAATATTAATGGAAAAACTGCGACACTTTGCCGCGGTTATGCGGGTGCAGCCAAAAAAAATGCGCATAACTTCCGCCGCCACCCGCTGGGGGTCCTGCTCCACCTCGGGTACGGTTAGTTTTTCGTACAAATTAATTATGACCCCAGAGGAAATAGTGAATTATGTGGTAGTGCATGAGTTGGCCCATATTACCCACCACAACCATTCAAAAAATTTTTGGCAGGAAGTGGCTAAGTACTACCCCAACCACCAAGAAGCCCGGGCGTGGCTACGAAACCATAGCTATATATCCATAGATCACTAATTTATATCCACAGATCACAGATGTCACTGATGCACAGATTTCTTATATGTCTGTGTATCTGTGGTCAGTGGATAAAAAAAGACCGCAAAAGAATGCGGCTTGTTTTTTTTCTGTGAAAATCCTCCTAAAAGGAAGGCCGGCTCCCGAAACTTGGGATGAAGTTCAGGACTAGTGTCCACTAGGTGAGTCCTAGCGAGAGCCGGTTCCACAATTCCATCCAGCACACAAGGAGTGGCTTTAATACACCTCTCCTTACTATACATGGACAGAGCGTGCCCTGATTATTATATATGATTTACTTTTTGTCAATAAAAAACCGCCAGCCCGGGGTAGGGTGGCGGAGTTTGCTACGAGTGGCACTATTATAGTTATCTTTACCATCGCAGCCGCGACACGTGGTGGGAGTCTCTTGTGTAGCGTGTACTGGGACAGTACCTCGGTGGCGTCCTGGTTGAGTACCTGGATGTTTATTGTCTCGGTACCGTTTTGGATGTGTATCTGCAGGTGCGGTATGGTTTTGCCCTCTGCCCGCCTCTCTTCTTGGAGCTTGGCCATGTGGCCAATAAGCTCTATGCGGAACATTTCGGCGTAGGCGTCTGTCTGTCCCTCTACGGGGGCAACCAGGATGTTAATTTCCCGGGACAACGCCCAGAAAATTAAGACCATGAAAAGGCTTGTTACAACTATGATTAATCGAGTCATATCCTCCTCCTGGGAAAGATTTAAACAGTAGTATATACGCTTTCAGTTTTTTGGTCAATAAAAACCCGCGCCATCCGGGGTGGAT
>CAYOXN010000107.1:0-257 GCA_964407965.1 uncultured Candidatus Saccharibacteria bacterium | reverse complement strand
GCGGGTGGACAGGCGGTGCAGGAAGGGGCCAATAAGCTCCCTTAGTACCAAGCCGGCACTCATTTTTGGTGGGAAAATCTTTTGCAGGCGCCGTTCATCGGTAATAGTCGGGTTATGGACCGATTCCACGACTATTACGATAGACATGGGAAAGTTGTACAACTTTACTTTTATGCGCGGCATGGGCTGCCCCGACAACTCGCACTCCTTTTCCAGCTTGGCTATCATGGCAGCCAAGTGCTGCTTAAGCTCGCGTG
>CAYOXN010000106.1:2033-3841 GCA_964407965.1 uncultured Candidatus Saccharibacteria bacterium | reverse complement strand
GAATGTCTTTTCCCCTCTCCCTCTGGTCTTCGACTTTGAGGTTCTGACTCGAAGAGGAGAGGGTTAGGGTGAGGGTGGTAACTTACATCTTTAACCTTAAATCTTAGTTCTACTTCTTCCAATTCCCGCTGCAAAGGACGCCTTACTTAGTTTTAAGTAACGCTTTATTCCTCCAAAAAATTTTAAAGAACAGGAGCTTTTTAGGCTCATATATAAGGAGAAAAGTCCCCAGACTTATGAACCTAAAAATAACACACCATTATATCAAAAAACCCATACTTTGTCAAGGGCTAAACCTGACTAAAATATGGGCAAAAACCCCCTTTTCCGTTATTTTCAACCCTAATTCCCAGCTTATTCTATTTACGGCCGTAAATAGAATAAGCGGTTAGGCGAGTCTAAAATGTTTGCGTAAGTCGGCATCATCATCTATTTCTTCAACTTTTAAAATGCGTACGTAATGGTAAAGGTGTTTTTCCTTTAAATACTGCAGGGCTTCCCGGTTTAACGCATAGGGGCTAATAAACACGCTCGCTTGTAGCTTGTAAAAATTATTTTGCTTTAAAAGCCACCTGAAATGATGGCGCTTGTCCTTACTCGCTTCCGGTATATCGTACATAATTATCCTCCACTTACCATCCCACACTTGCTGCTTCTGGCCTAACCTGGCTTTCGCTAGCAAGGCTTCCAGCTCCCCATTTTGAGTGAGCTTAACAAAACGTTTATGGTCCTTGTCTTCATATTCAATGTAACCTTTTTTGTATAAGTAGTAGAGGGTGTTTTTAAACTGCGGGTAACCGTCGAAATACTTTCCCCAATACGCCCGCCGACGAAACTCGCGAGGTGTGGGAAAAAGCACCGAAACCGCATCACCCAGTGCAAGTAAATAAACTAAAAATTTGCTTTTTAAATCTAGTTGCTTTTTTCTTGGCATATACTTTATGCATAGTTGATTCTATTTACGGCCGTAAATAGAATCAACTATTTAATTAAATTAAAACCGCCAGCCGGGGAGGGGTGACGGTTTTGTTATGGCAGGAAAGATTTGAGCCATTTGCGGAGTTTGCCCAGGAATTCGTTTTGGCCGAGTTTCTTGAACATGCCCCCCAGTTGTGGCCCTTGGGGCCCGCCGTTTTTGTTGCTCCACAGCACAAGTCCGGCAGCAGTGGCGAACACCGGATCGTTTACCCTGTCTATAATGGTTTGGATATTTTGCGGCCCGCTCAAAGCGGTGGGCAAGCGCAAGTGTTTTTTGGCAAAGTCTAAAATTCCCGGCATATGGCTGCCTCCCCCGCTTAAGACTATGCCCGCGGGCAATTTGCCGTCCCGGGAAATTTTCTTGAGTTCCGCATTTACCATTTTAAAAATTTCTTCGAGCCTAGCTTCTATAATTTCTACCACATATTCGCGCGAAACCGTTTCGGATTCCGACGCATCCAGTTTGGAAAGGTCTATTTCTTCCTCGCGCGAAACGGCTTTGGGTTCGCTGTGGCCGTAAGCCAGTTTTACTTTTTCTGCGGTTTCTATGCTGCAGCGAAGGCCGATGGCTATGTCGTTGGTAATATGCATTTGGCCAACGGGCAGCACGGCGGTATGGAGCAAGTCCCCTTCTTCATATACGGCTATACTGGTCGTACCCGCGCCCATATCAAGCAGGCATACGCCCAAGTCCTTTTGGCGTTTGCTTAAAACCGCCTCGGCTGCTGCGCACGGGGCTAGTACTAAATCTTCTATTTCCAAACCCGCCTGCATAAGGCAGCGGGTAAGGTTGCGTATAAACGGCAAACCGCCGGTAACAATTATAGTTT
>CAYOXN010000106.1:0-2023 GCA_964407965.1 uncultured Candidatus Saccharibacteria bacterium | reverse complement strand
CGAGCGTAAAGGTTTTGGGGAACACGTGCAGTACTTCTCGGTTACTGGGAATGGAAATGGCTTGCGATGCGTCTATAACCCGTATTATGTCATGTTCGGAAATTTCTCCGTCTGCCCGGGACACGGCAATAACCCCGTGGGAGGGCTGGCTGGCCACATGGTTACCGCCCACCGAAACATTGGCCGAGGTTACCGGTACGCCCGTCATGCGTTCAACTTTTTCCAATGCTGAAGAAATAGAGGAAACCGCCTCTTCAATATCGACTATTACCCCGCGGCGCAAACCCGAACCCGCAACCTCGCTGGCGCCGATCACGTTTAACACGCCTTCGGGATTGACTTTTGCCTGGACCACCCGAATATTTTGTGTGCCAATATCGAGACCTACTATGTATTGTTCTTTAGCCATTTATGTAATGCGAAACTACAAATAACATGCGAATCTTCGAAATTTTATGCGAAATTTTTTTCGGATAATTTTCGTAGTTTCGTATGCCCATTTTCGCATGCTATTATTTAAGTTTTTCTTTCACTACTTTCGCTATAAGGGCGCCGTCTGCGGAGTTGCCTAAGGCCGCTTTTAACTGGCCCATTACTTTACCAAAGTCTTGGGCGGTAAAGCTGCCTCCGGCCAACATTTCATTTACTTTGGCCGCTATTTCAGCTTCGCCTAGCTGCGCAGGCAAGTATTTTTCCAAAATAGCCGCCTCGTGCAGTTCTTTTTCCGCCGTTTCCTGCCGACCGCCAGCCATAAAACTTTCTGCCGCTTCCTTGCGCCGCTTAATTTCCGACTTAACCAAACTTAAAATTGCCGACTCGTCGAGTTGGTCGTTCATTTTAGCCACTTGTTCGTTGACTATACGGGTTTTAAGGCCCCGCAAGGTGTCTACCGCCACCTGGTCTTTTGCCTTCATGGCAGAGACTAAATCGGTTTCTATTGTGGAAAGAGTAATCATAAAAATAACCTAATTAACCTACTTATTCTAATTGACCTAAACACATGCCACACTGAACAATTTTGTGGAATGTAGACTTCTTAGGTCAACTAGTATAATGAGAATAATTACCTACCGACGTCCATAGCGTTTGGTTGGCACGGGTTTGCCGAGGCGCTTTAACTCTTCCTTCTGGGCCTTAATCTGGGCGCGGCGGCGGGCTGCTACTTTGCGCAAATTGCGGCTTTTGGGGGCTTCGAAAAAACGGATTCTGCGGGCGCGCACTAAAACACCGCTTTGCTGGATTTTGCGATTGAAGCGGCGCAACATGGACTCCAAAGACTCGTTTTCCTTTTTCTTGACTTCTACCAACTTAATTCACCTACTTTCAAACTTAACTAATAAATCTTCCTACAGCATACTATAAATATGAAAAATTAGCAAATGAGCGAATAGGCTTATAAGCTAGTAACCGAATATGCCTATAAGCCAAAACACCGTCCCGCCAGAGGCGGGACGGTGTTTGTTTTGCTTTTTAGCTTATATACTTATCAGCCTACTCGCTTATTCGCCTACCTATGTCATTTTTTTGCCTCCCAACAAATGCAAGTGCAAATGGGGTATAACCATACCGCCGTCGGGCCCAACATTGAACATAAGTTTATAACCCGACTCCGAAACCCCAAAGTTTTCCGCCATTTGCTTGGCTACAAAAACCATTTCCCCCACCAAAGCCTGGTGCTGGGTTTCCAAATGGTTTATGGAAACCAAATGCTGCTTGGTAATAACCAGCAAATGCACCGGAGCTTGCGGTAAAATGTCCTTAATGACAATAATATTTGGGTTTTCGTACAAGATCTGTGACTGCAGCGTGCGGTTGACTATATTACAAAATACGCAGTCTTCCATAAATTTATTAATTAAAATTGACCAAAACAGTGCTTTAGCGCTGTCCCGAACGAAAGTGAGGGATCCCTCATTGCAATCGGGACGATCGCTACATATAAATAATTGATTATCGTTTTATTTAATTTTACTTATTAATTTCAGCGGCCTAGCCTCTTTTTTACTTCCTCTACTATTTTATC
>CAYOXN010000105.1:3017-3882 GCA_964407965.1 uncultured Candidatus Saccharibacteria bacterium | reverse complement strand
AAACGATGAAGAATTTACAACATAAGTTTCTCAACCAACTTTTATTTTCTTTTTAATGCGCTTGTGGCTAAAATCCGGCATGGCTTCATATACGTTTTTCCTTACGCTCGAAGAAGAATATACCGAGTAACTTTTTTCCACAGACCCGCCAACGCAAGACAAAACATCTTCCAAAATTTGGCGTATGCCTTTTATGCCTTCGTACAATTTTACGGTAGGCTTGCCGCCTTGGCGGTTAAACACCAAGTTCATTTCGGGCAGGCTTTCTTGGATTTGGCTTTCCAGCTTGTTTAGCTCTTCTTTTTTGGCCTGCAAAGCAGACAGCAGTTTTTCGGGCGGCTCCGCGCTAAAATACTGGTGGGAGTCCTTGTCATAATAACTCACCAGGCCCTGGCTAATTAGCGACTTTAAAATATCATAGGTTGTGCCCCGGTTTACCCCGCTTTTTTGGGCTAGCAGCCTTACCGGGCTGGGACCAAGCTCTATAAGACAAGAAAAAACCGCGATTTCTTTTTCCGAAAGGCCAAAATTTTTTAAAATGGTTTGAATATTCATGCTATTGCGACGCTAATGTACGAATGCCACACGAATATCACCAATTACTTTCGTGACATTTGCGTGTAATTTGTATATTTGCACTGCTTCTCAAAGAGGAAGACCAGGGAGGAGAAAGCGGGGCAAAAGATTTATGGGTTAGCTGTGAAGTTGGAATTTATGGAAAGACAAGGTAAGTTAGGAAGTAGTACAGGGGTACGGGGTTTGTCTTTTTATAAAAACCACTGAAGGCTTTACATAATCTTTTGCGAACGCTCATGTGCTCGCCTGGTCTGAAGGTGGGCTTATGGCCCGTTATAGTCTATCCTCC
>CAYOXN010000105.1:0-3007 GCA_964407965.1 uncultured Candidatus Saccharibacteria bacterium | reverse complement strand
GTATTTACAAGATACACCCATAAGGTTTTCTTGTCAATTTATTTTCTACAAAATTTTATTAATATTAAAATACCCTTTTAAATAAAGGGTATTTGTAAATTTACTTAATACTTATTAATCTACAATATAATAGTTATCCACACCTATTTTCGGTAAACATACAACTCATGGCCATGGGGACGGTTATACACCCGCTCTGGCTTAAGGGTGGGGAATGGGAAGTCCCGTATTATGGCTACCGAGCCAGGTTTAAGTTCGGCTAAAAACTTTTCTTCTATTTTCCCCATAAGCGGCGGGTACAGGTAGCAATAAATAACGCTTGCCTCATGCCAAGGGACTTTAAAGAAATTTTTTTTATAAAAAATAGCGCGGGATTTGTTTACAAAGGCTTTTAGTTTTGCATACCAGTGCGTCCAACCGGTTAGTTCAAAACCTACCGACTTTGCCCCCGTTAGCTTTTCTACCACAAACACAACGCGGCCATTGCCGCTGCCTAACTCGTAAAAAACATCCTTGGAAGAAATAGGTAATTCTTTTACTATAAATTCTATGTCGGCCTCGGGGCTGGGTACAAAAGGCACGCGGGTACGCACAAAGCCCACAAACGCACTGGTTATCCAGTACATCAGTCCCAGCGCCCATATGAGCAATACAATGGCAACAATGTTTATAAGCATAGATAAGAGGTAGTCTCAAAACCCCATTTTGACTGTCGTACCTACGGTAGATCTCCCGTAGGGAGACACTTTAAGAATTTCGTCTGAAAAGCAGGTCTTGAGACTACCTCTAGTATAACAAAAAAAGCAGGGGCGAACGAGTCGCCCCTGAAACCTAACGCAATGCGTTGGTCAAAAAAGCTGTTGCTTGGTGGAACAAGCTTGCCGAAAATGCGTTTTGCTGGCGCCTGTCGAGCAAAAACGTGTTCCCGTAAACCTTGTTCTCCTGTTGCTCCCACTCGGCTAATCGGTCCAGAAACCCGGACAGCTCTTCCCGCTTGTGGGCGTAGAACTGCCGAATAATCTTTACCGCGTTGGTGAAATGGTAGGACTCGTCGGCCGTAACAAGCTTAAACGTCTGGCTATACTGCAAACCCATAGCCCCATACATAGGGGTGTCGGCCCGGTAGGACAAGACGGTTAGTATTTCGTCATAGGCGAACAACGTGAGTAGTTCGAATGGGTTTTGCATGAACGGCCGTAGCTCGGAAAAATTTGCGGAACGCGAATGCAAGGTCCTGTCCAAAGACTTCTCCGATATTCCGGTGAGTTCCATATAGACGTTCGCCAGAAATTGGAAATGCCTCAGTTCATCTTCCCGCCATATCCGCAAAAATTCCCCGAAGTCGGGAGGGAAATGCATGGTATGGCGCAACGTAGAATGCCAGTAATTGCACAATGCCCCGGCATCACACTCTGCGGTCATGTCATTAAACACCACGTGGGCAAATGCATCACGCATATCCTTAGGTAAGGCTTCCAAAGGAAGCAGTAGGTTTGGCACTTCCCACTTGTGCTGCAGCATTTTTAGACTTGACGGCTGCACGTCAAAATTGCATGGTAAGCTTACCCCATAAACGCCTCCTAAAAAAATAAAATGGACATTAGTCCTAAAACCAGTATACCACAAGAAAAGGCGCCGGAAAAAGCGCCTAACGAGGCTGGTTAAACAGCACTGCCCTGGACTTATACCGCTCAACATAACCCGGACAAATAAACTTGTGCCAGGGAAAATCTGGGTCCCCATAGCGGCTGCGGCGATGTTTAAAGACTACCCCTTCCAAACCCTTTTCGCATGCCCTCAGGTACACATCGGCCTTTTCCTGGGAGCCTACTACATAACTGGCATACAGCAAAATTGGGTCTTGGGCTAGTTTGCAAATTTTTTCCAACTGCCGTTTGCGGGTTTCGTACAGCCAGGAGCTCGTATTCCTGCCGTTGATATACAAGAGGTCAAAGGCCTGGAACCGAATGGGCAGTTTCCGGAAAATGAGCGCTTCAAAACTTGGACAACCGCGGTCGTCCACGCATACCACTTCTCCGTCCAGTACCAGGCTTGTAACGCCCGCTTGTATAAAAACCCGGGTAAGCATGGAAGCAAGGTTGGAAAAATTCCGGAAAACTTTTTGGGTTTTGGTGGAAATACGTACGCTGGTACCGTCAAAATACACCATACCCCTAAACCCATCGTACTTTAATTCCATAGCCCATTGTTCCTGGGTAAGCAAGGCATGCAAAGCCTTGGCGCGTTCCCTGCTGTCCCGCGGCGGGGCCAGCGGATGCATGGGTACAAAGTTCGGCAAATCCATAATTCCCCCTTAGCGTTCATTGGTATAGACGAATAACACTCCCGTTTTACACGCCAAAAGAAAAATCCCGACTGGTAAGTCGGGATTAATCATAAACGGGCAGCTACCTACTTTTGCATCCCTAAAGAGGGAACTATCATCGGCACAAGCGGTTTTGACTTCTGAGTTCGGGATGGGATCAGGTCGTACCCCGCCGTAAATGCCACCCACGCCAACTTTGGAACAGTTTCCAAAACTTGCGCGGAGACATTTACTTAAACGTATTTATTATGGGATTTGAAAGGACGTAGAACGCTCCGAACACCATAAGGACTATAGCTACTACCGCAAATACTTTTAAAGAATGCTTCATAAGTATGTTTACAGGAATATGGATAGAACAAAGAACACTGTATTTTGAAAATGCAAATTTATGTGACATACATATCACAAATTGCTAGTCAAAAAAATGAAATTATAACTTTCGGTTGATTAGTACTGCTCGGCTAAACACATTACTGTGCGTACACCTGCAGCCTATAAAATTAGATTAAAGATTAAAGATTTAGGACTTAAGTATTGCTACTTAAATCTTTCAACCTAAAACTAAAACCTAATTGAGATACGGGGTAGTCTTCCCCGAACCTTTCTTCTCGATAAATCGAGAAAACGAAACCTAGTTTTGTGGACGGCTTCACGCTTATATGCCTTCAGCGCTTATCC
>CAYOXN010000104.1:0-3976 GCA_964407965.1 uncultured Candidatus Saccharibacteria bacterium | reverse complement strand
TTTATTTGTAAAATTTGTATAATTAGTAATTAGTGAATAATTTTATTTAATTTTACTTAATTTTATTTAATGCCATATGTCTTACATTAAACACATTTCCCAAACCCAAGTCCGCGAATTGCCGGCCATTAAGCCCGGCAGCACCGTCCGAGTCCACCAGAAAATTGTGGAAATAAACAAGGACCCCAAGAGCGGCAAAGAAACCCGCAAAGAACGCGTCCAGGTATTTGAAGGTTTGGTTATTGCCAAAAAAGGCGGTAACGGCGTAAACGCCACTTTCACAGTCCGCAAAATTACTTCCGGCGTTGGCGTAGAACGCATTTATCCCATACATTCCCCGAACATTGAGAAAGTGGAAGTTATCCGCGAGCCGCAAGTCCGCAAGGCCAAACTCTATTATGTCCGCGGCAGGCAAGACAACACCCCCCGCTCCCGTAAAGCCGCCGGTAAGAAATAATATGTTAAAACCCTTTGGTTAACCCCAAGGGGTTTTTTATAGAGTTCATTTCATCTTGAAGGAGGTTTCCATGCATTACCAAGGTAAGAGCATGATCCATACCCAGCAGTTTACTTCGGCCTGGTGTGGTAAGCTGTTTAACCGCGCCAGCCAAATCCAGCACATGTTGGAGTTGGAGGCGGAAAACAAACTTATGTACCATCCGGCCTTAAAACGGGAACTGGAAGATTTGCGCGGGCTGTATTCCAACAAGCTGGTAATTACTTTTTTCTACGAGGAGTCTACCCGCACGCGGACGTCGTTTAACGTTGCCGCGCACAAGTGGCGCATGCGGCTGGAAACCACGGCTAATGCGCAGTTTTCTTCGGTGGCGAAAGGCGAGTCCTTAAAGCATACGGTGCTCATGCTTTCGGGCTACAGGCCCGATGCGCTGGTTATGCGGTTTAAGCATGAAGGCGAGGCCGAACAGGCGGCGCGGTATTCCAGTGTGCCGGTTATAAACGCGGGCGACGGCACCGGCCAACACCCCACCCAGGCACTGCTCGACTTGTATACCATACAGCAGCAGCTTGGGCGCATAGACGGCATAACCGTGGCTATGGTGGGCGACTTGCTGCACGGCCGGACTGTCCACTCGCTGGCATACCTGCTTTCCAAATACAACCGTGTGCGCATGCTTTTTGTTTCGCCCGAGCAGCTTTGCGTGGCCGAGAACATTAAGGCGCACTTGCGCGAACATAACGTGGAATTCCAGGAGACCGGCTCGCTTAAAGAGGCGCTGGCCCAGGCAGACGTGGTGTATGCGACCCGCATACAAAAAGAGCGGCTCGCCGACCCTTCCACGTACGAGGCCGTGAGGGGCAAGTACGTAATTGGGCTGGAGCAAATGGGCTGGTTAAAGCCCAGCGCCATACTAATGCACCCGTTGCCCATAAACTCGAACGACCCGGAAATTTTGCCCGAGGTAGACGACCATCCCCAGCAGCGCTACATTCAGCAGGCCCAAAACGGCCTCTGGGTCCGCATGGCCGTTTTGGAACACGTGGTTACCCAAAACGGAATATAGCAAAAACAACCCCAGCCACCCATCACCTAGATGGCTGGGGGTTTATTTTATTAACTTTACATTTATTTTAAATGGGCGTAATATAGGGGTGCAAATGCTTTTATCCTGCCTTGGATAATAAGCCCGGGCAGAGAAACAAAAAATATATGCAATATTATATTCGTATTAAACGGTTAACAGCCCTAGTGTTAACTTTTTTTATGCTGGTTACGCCTATGGGTCAGGTTTTTGCAGCCGAGGCCGTGGGGGACGGTAATGTGGAAATGAATATCCAAACTACTACTCCTAGTTCTGTTGAACAATCTGCTGCAAATCCAGATTCCCAACCGGACAGTGAAGAAGCACCAGTTGTACAGGAAAATCCTGAGAATTCAAACCCTACCCTAACTCCCACAGAAGAACCGTCAGACCAACCAGAAACACCACCGGAAGAACAAAACCTTCTCGATACTGAACCTACTGAACCCGACCCGAAACTTGATGTGGGTTTTCGAAATAGCAATAGTCCCAAAATGGATGAATTTAGCGGCGCTTTAGTAACTGAATACCCTTTAGTCTTACCCCCAGGGAGAAATGGCTTCCAGCCTGACTTAAAACTTCAATATAATAGCCAAAATGCAAAGGAAATAGATTCGGCCTTCGGCGCCGGTTGGTCGTTAAATATCCCTTATATAGAACGGGTAAACAAAACGGGGGTAAACAATTTATATAGTACTTCCAGCCCTTCTTTTAGCTCATCATTGTCTGGCGAACTGGTGCAAACTGCCACCACGACGTATGCCGCCAGGGCCGAAAATGGTGAGTTTTTAAATTATACATTTCAAAATGACCTATGGCTGGTAAAGGATAAAAGAGGTTATTTGTATTATTTTGGCAATGCCACAGACTCTACCGCTACTTCCACTGCATCGGGCACTCCCGAGTTAAATACTACGAATTTGTATTCCGACGGCAACATAGTTTCTTATTACCGTTTGGAAGGTAATAGCAATGACAGTAAAGGTTCGTATAATGGGACAGATTCAAATATGTCTTATGGCAGCTCATATGGCAAGTTTAACCAGGGAGCCGCATTTAATGGCAGTAATGCGAGAATAAACGTTGGCTCTGTTTTTAACGGAAAGACAAATTTTTGGATCCATGGGTGGGTGAAAGTCACAAGCGTACCTGGTATAAATACGGACATGTCTTTATGGGGAAGCAGTAGCTGGAGCGGTCCTGGGAATTTTATAACCTGGATACGCGGTACAGGTTCCAGCCAATTTAAATTTAAGTTTGATTTGTACGGTGACAATGGCGGTGAAATTGCCACAGCGTCTAACTTTAACGGCAATACCTGGTACATGGTTGATTTTTATGTGGATTCAACAAATAAAATTAGGAAAATTTACGTAAACGGGGTAGAAGAAGCAACCGTCACCGGTTCCTCAAGCGTAACCTTGAGCCAAACTACAACCTATTTGGGTTTCAATGGCGGAATAAATAATTACTGGAATGGCTATATGGATGACGTGGCTGTTTTTAACCGAATACCTACGTCAACCGAACTTACCACCCTCTATTCTTCTACTACCACGTCAACGAGTACGGTTTCGGTTTCGTCTAAGCTAGAGGACTTGTACAACACCAACCATACTGCCAAATGGTATTTGGACAGGGTAGTCGAGCCCAATGGGAATGAAATAAAGTATGAATATTATAAGTCAGGGGCCCAAGTGTACCCGTCACGGGTTTTATATGCTGGCAATACGACCAGTACGCCTTTATATACCGTAGAGTTTAACCGTGAAACCAGGACAGACGTTTCCACTTCTTCTAAAACAGGCTTTCAGGTGGTGACAGACAAACGGATTAAGGATGTAACGGTAAAAATGAACAATTCTTGGCTAAAAAAGTATGATTTGGCTTATACCACAGGTGACAATGGCAGAAAAAATTTATTGAGCAGTATTACCGAGAGCGGGATAGATGAAAATAATTCCACCACAACTTTACCGGCTACTTCATTTGAATATCAAGGCAGAAGCGGGTCATGGGGTGGAACTAATCCAGCACCGTTACCGACAGATTTATACTATGCGATTTCTAGTGATATAAATGGCGACGGGTTTACAGATATTATGTACGCTGCAAAGGATGTAAACAATGTATCAACTCGCTACGCATGGTTAGGGGATGGCCAGGGTAATTTTGCCACTAGCACACCGTATCAGCCACCAGTCGAATTTTATGCTTATGGAAATGATTGTCAATTAGCTTGGTGTGATCTGGGAGTCAGAATGGCAGATGTGAATGGTGATGGCTTGGAAGATATGTTGGTTAATTTAGGGGGCGCTTATATGAATACCGGTTCAGGCTGGACTAGCAGCTCAACATGGGGTTCTCCTTTGGCATTTGCAAATGGTGGTCATAACTGGGGAAACCATGAATTGGCAGAAATTGGCGATCTAAAT
>CAYOXN010000103.1:1503-4101 GCA_964407965.1 uncultured Candidatus Saccharibacteria bacterium | reverse complement strand
CAGGACTCACACCCTGGTACAACTTCGCTTGGAGGAGTGATGAAAAAACTACTGTTCTTGAGTTTACTGTTTTTCGTCGCCTTTGCGATGGAACAGTTAACCTTTTCTACCGACCTAGGCGGCGCTGCGCCCGCTAAAACTTTCTCCGTCAAGCTCAGGGGTCCGACCGGTGGCTGCTTAACCTACGCTCCGCTTGGGACAAATTCGGCTGCGTCAGGTAGCTGGGATGTAACGGTAACGGGAACCGCGCCGGATTCCTTGCAATGGACCTTGGTTGGAATTGAGAAGCCGGATTCCGGTAACAAACCAGGGTTCATTTACCTGGCCATCCAAGCGTGCGGTGAAAACGCTTCCCAATTTACCGTATCCGGAGTATCGAGATAGGGACTCTCCTCGGCTCCGTCAAATGTCCGAACATTCTGTTCGGACATTTTTATAATTGCATTAAATTGCAAGATAAAACTGCTTTATTTTTGATTTCTCCCCGCGTTTTAACATAACGGCTTGTTTGGAAACTTTAAAATGCCCGGCCAACAATTTCCGAACGGCTTCCGTAGCCTTGTTGTCTACCGGCGGCTGGGTAACATATACATGATATTTACCTTCACGGATCTCTAGGCGCTCATGCTTGGCGTTTGGATGGGCTATAACGGATACATTCATTTTATTTATGTGCACAGTTTATTCGCGGCCGCGAATAAACTGTACACTCATTACAACTTACCTTTATATTGTCCCAAAGCAAACGGCAATTGGGAATGCAAAGGCTGGGGCAATTGGTCCAGACTAAACCAGCCCAACTCGTCAAACTTATGCGGCTCGCAAATCCTCACCTCTGCCGGGTTGACTTTGACTTTAAAGTCTAAGGCCAGCCAGTGGTAGGCTTTGCCGTCTTTTTCCCTATGCACATCCCGGTAGCCTAAAAATTCTACAGCCAACGCCTCGGCCCCGTATTCTTCCCTAACTTCGGTTTTTAGTCGTTCCAGCACTTGGTCGTTAAACTCCAGTCCCCCGCCACCGCAATCCCACCTACCCTGCTCGTCGCGCGCTTGCTGGCTTCTTTTGGCTAACACATATTTGCCATTGCCGTCATGGCACCAAAAAATAACGGTTATGCCGGTATAGTCGAGTCCTTTTTTAAAAGTTGAATCCATACATTTAGCTATTAGTAAGTAGCAAATAGCGTTTAGGTCTGCAGCCCTACCGTACTACCAGACTACCTACTACCTACTACCTACTAGATAATTATACCAAAAATCCCGCTTAAGCGGGATTTGTGAGCTTGGAGGCTTGCCTTTTGGCTATAAAATATTTTGCGGCTTCGTAAGCGCCAAAGAGCGCGGCGGTGTAAGCTAAATCGCCTACCAGCGTGCCTCTGAAAAACGGCAACGCATTGGTATAGCTTTCCACAATGCCTGCCCAGGTGTGCGGGTATTCGCTATATAGGAAAGCAAAATTTGTCACTAAGAAAAATAAAACCGAAGCAGCCAGCGAAGAACCTGCTATACTGAGAACTTTAGCCACACCCGTATTGCGTTTTACCCATAAGCCCAAGAGCGACCCTGCGGCATGGCTGGCATAGACCGCTACCATAAGCGGCCACGAGAAAAAACCAATGAGAACGTCGGACACCAAACGGGCAATGAGCGGCAGTGTAAAAGCTGGTTTTTTTGGAAGCACGGCAGCAGCAAATATTGCAATGGCTGTTATGGGCGCAACGTTTGGTTCATGTACCACCAAACGTGACGCTGCGGCTAAGAGAATGAGTAAGTAAAGCATATATAATATTAATTAAAATTGACCAGAATTAAATAAAATTAAATAAAAATTACTGCAGTACAATTATGTTATATTTTATTTAATTTTACTTAATTTATAAATTTTATTTATTAGCACTTATTTCCTCCCACTTCCATTCTATAACTTCCCCGTTCTTTGTCTTGTAGTCAGAAGCGCCCACGGTCGTCTGTTTCCCGTCCGCATACAGGGCCCAAAAATGGTTATTGTCGGCGCGTATGCCGTTTATGCTTTCCACCATTTCGCCAAACGAAAATGTTTTTGTCTGCACTTGGTATTTGGTTTTTAAAAGTTCCAAGGCCGTCTTGCCGTCTTCCCCGTTATAGCGGATGCTTTCTATTTTAGGCGCATCTTGCTTGGCTGTCTGGTTCTGGGTAGGAGGCGTATAGGGCTGCTTGCCACAACTTACGGCTAGCAACATTACCGCAGACAGCACTATTAATATTTTTTTAAATTTTTTCATAAGTCAAATCTGATGCTAATATACAAATGCATACTAATGATACAGATAATACGGATCCCGTCAGTTCTTAATTCTTAATTCTTGATTCTTAATACTTGTTACTTGATATTTGCAGCTAATAGTCTATTCCCCGCTGTGCCAATATGCCTTGGTAGTACGGGTGTTTAACCATTTTAATTTCCGTTACCAAATCGCATTTCTCAAGAATTTTATCGAATTTGTTATGTCCGGTCAACACCATGTGCAGCATGGGCGGCTTTTGCTCCAACAGCTCAACAATATCGCGCTCTTCCAGCACCCCCACCTCTATGGCGGAAATAAGCTCGTCTAATACCAAA
>CAYOXN010000103.1:0-1493 GCA_964407965.1 uncultured Candidatus Saccharibacteria bacterium | reverse complement strand
CTGGTACTTGCCCGAAAGCATATCACTTCTGGCCTTGGCCAAACCTTCTATTGCAGCCTTCACATGAATTTCTTTAGCCTTCTTATCACCCAAAATACCCACAAAGCCCAGACCCAACTGTTCATTATAGATTTTACCAATATGCCCTGATTGACCTGTTTGTCCTATTTCGTTAAAAAAATCTATCTCGCACGAAAGCGGCCACTCCCCTTCCAACTTGTTGCCGCCGGTTTCTTTTTTGGCTTTTACGAACTGTAAAATTTTTACGTTCATACCCGCCCCGGCCGCGCGCACAGCCATACCCATAGCCGCCGTAGTCTTGCCTTTCCCCGCGCCTATGTAACATATGACCAACCCCTTGGCCTCATCCCTAAACTCCGTGGGCATTTTAATTTTTTGATCTTTAGTCATTCTATTTTTTTCAGTCTACAGATATGGATGCTGAAACAAGTTCAGCATGACACAATTTAGAGTCTGGATTCAAATATATTTAAATTGTTATTGCTTGCTTGTCATCCCAAATTTATTTCGGGATCCATACTTAGCGATTGTCATCCCGAATTTATTTCGGGATCCATCCATGTTTTAATAAGTGGATGCTGAAACAAGTTCAGCATGACACCTTATTGCGTTATTTGGTGGTATAAATCTAACCACCCGGGATTTTTACTCTGTATTAAATTAATCTTCCAAGGTCTGTGCCAATTCTTTAATTGTTTTTCTCTTGATATCGCACTCTCTATATTTTCTGTAACTTCATAATATACGAGCATGTCCACCCCGTAGTCTTTAGTAAAACCGTCAATAATTTTATTTTTGTGTTGCCAAACCCGTTTAACCAAATCATTGGTCACTCCTATATACAGGGTTCCATTCTTTTTACTGGCCAATATATAAACATAGTATTGTCGCATACCGACAAAAAGTGGTTCTTATTTAACAGAAGGCGTCCCGACGGCCGTCGGGACGCCTTGCTTGATAACAAATATAGAGTCACCCGAGCCGTCGAATTTATTTCGCGGCAAGGGTGTCTTAAGGGAAAGGGAGGCAGTTCCAACTTGTTGGAACGTCGGAAGGGAAAACCGTCTAAGGTTTTCCCTCCGAGCCATTATCCACATTTGCTGTACCCGCAACTCTCGCACTTCATGCAGCCTTCGGCAAAGATCATCATGTTCGTGCACGAAGGGCAGACAGGGGCATTGCCCAAATTGGCAATGGAAACTTTCTGTGTCTTTTTGTAAGTCAAATGCCCGTTCGACTTTATTTTCTCTTCGCTTATGGTTTCCAGGACTTTTTCCTCAGTCTTAACTTCTATTTTTGGCAGCATGGCCACGGCTTCGGTTTTGGGGCTTGAAGGTAATTCGAGCTGCAATTGGCTGCGCTTAATGTGCTTTTCCAAAACTTTGGCAATGGCGTCGGGCAAGCTGTAGACCATGCCGTCTTCGGTAAAGGAGACATCCGGTCCGCGAATGCCTTTTAACTGGTCTATTATT
>CAYOXN010000102.1:2187-4102 GCA_964407965.1 uncultured Candidatus Saccharibacteria bacterium | reverse complement strand
TCACCTGTCCGTATAACGGACATCCTCTCCCCTCGCTGCATCGGGGCGAGGAGGGGGACACTGCAGTGGAGATGCAAAGTATTTACCCAATGAGGGCAATTAAAAAAGGGCGCCGTATGGCACCCGCAGCACGCTTTTTAGGCACGCCTTTTTCCGCATCCCGGACCAGTGCTTGCTTAACCAGGTCTGCGGCAATTTTACCGTTTACTTCGCCCCGCGCCACAATTACCGGCTCGGCAATTTTCATCCCTAAAAACGGCCGAACGAATTCTTCATGAGGTTGCTTGAAATTCCCCAGCCCGTTAATGTGAATTATCACGCCATCCCTCTCTTTTTTGAGGGTCAGGATGACTTTCACATCATACGGCACCGAAATTTTCTCGCTGTACTCGTGGAGCTTCTTGGCGAAAGACTGGGTGAAAACCTTGAAATATTCCTTGAATGACTGGTCTATACTGTCGGGATTCACTATATCCCGCATGACCACTACCGTTCTCGTTTCCGCCACCAACAACGTCGGGGCAACAAAGGCCGCAAATAATATGGACTTCATTTCCTTCTCCTTGAAATTGGAATGTTGCTAGTATACCAAAAATTACCTATTAACAAAACCGCCCCGCCGAAGGCGGGAGGGCTTTGTATCGTTTGATGTTGTTGTTGATGAAGAGGTTATTTAAATACTGCCGTAGAAAAAACTTCTTCCAGCTTCTTCCACATAATTTCCTGGTCAACTTCTGCCACTGTGTCAGGATTGTCCAAATTTTGCCGGTTAAAGCCAGTAAAACCCAAAGTTATTTGGACACACACCCCTTTATTCATAGTGCGGTATATTTTTTGGTGTAACCAGTGCCCTGCTGCCGCATCGCCAATGGTGTACGAAGCATAGGCCGTACCGTTTATGGTAATTTCGCCACCGGTGGTTTCGTTCTGCCTTGGCATTTTGCATGAAGCTTCGGTACCGGCATTTATTTCCTCTAAGGCCACGGCAGCGGCTTCCAAATTGGTATTGCCAGAAGCGTCTTTGTTCAAAGCTATGCAAGCCTTGCTGTCTTGTCCGCAAACCGGAATATACGAACTTGGCATGGCGGAACTATTTTCCACCAAAGAAAAGGTATTCGGGTATTTTATTTCAAACCCCCATTTGGCGTTTTGGTAGGCATTCCACCCGTTGGGGGAATTTTGCGTGTTTGAGGTGTTTTGGTTCTGGGTAGAGGCTTGGGTGCCGGAATTGCCGCCTTTTTGGCACGCAGCTGCGAGTAATAATATTGATGCTAAAATAATTGCTTTTTTCATACCATGTGTCCGTTCTTTATTGGGGGTTAATACACAAATGTATATCAATCCCCACTAACCATCTAGTTAAACTATTTTTAAATTTCATCCAAATCAAGTTTGGGGGCTTCGTAGTCGAAACTGGGGTCTATAACTTCTTCGCGCAAATCTTGGAAGTTGTTTTTGGGGGCTTGGGTATAGTTAAGCAAAACCGGAATATTGGTTGGCACGTGCCCGTTGTGTGTTATTGACGGCGTAGGTACCGCGGCCTGACTAGACTCTTGCAGCTGGGCTTTGGTAATTTCTTGGTTTACTTTCTCCACGTCCTCTGCTGGCGTTTGGGTTTTTTGGCCCAAGAGTTTTTGGTATTCCCCTATGTCCATTATTACCAGCTTAGTCTCCCCCATCTCGTCCATGACAAAAAATTTCCCCCCGTCCTGTTTAGCTATTTTTATAATATCCTGTAAATTGGCCATGTTATTAGCAATTAGTTAGTAGTTGGTAGTGGGTAGCCTAATCTGCATATAGGACTATGTGTTTGTTGACCATATGTGTTTGATGACCGTCTTCAGGGACCCACATCTTTAATAAGTTTTACTTATATTCAACACATAACATATTAAAACAATTATCCCTGAAGACG
>CAYOXN010000102.1:1556-2177 GCA_964407965.1 uncultured Candidatus Saccharibacteria bacterium | reverse complement strand
TCCCATATCCAAACCTTTACAAACTTTGTTTATACTGTTACTTTTATCTCAAATGGAGCTAAGGAGGCTTCTAATATGTTGGCTAGTTTTTCCATTACTCTTGTTCGGAAAGACGGGACGCTGCAGAAAGACACATTAATAATAGACCCATTTCTCCCCCACACCATCGCAGATCCTGCGAAAGAACTTAACAGCAGGTTCTATGAAGCCCTGCGTATTAAATACCCCAAAGACTACGAACAATATACCGGCCACCGGGGATATGTCCTAAACCCCCCTACTGAATGGCCGGCCGATCCGGCGCAGTCCCAAACAGACGCCCGCACACCATGAGGTGCGGGCGTATTATATTTTTAAAGAGCAAGCCTCGTGGAGGCTTGCTCTTTGTTTCTTTCCTTAAACTGGATTGTAAATATCCGTGTAATCCGTTTGCAATATCTGTGTCTATCGGTGTATCTACCTACATGCCTTTACGCACGTTTATGCCCGCGCGGGATTCTATAATGCCAGCGGCTACGTTCTTGGGTACTTCTTCGTAGTGGTCAAATTCCATGGTGTACGAAGCTTGGCCTTGGGTCATGCTGCGCAAAGCGGTGGCATAACCGAACATTTCGGAAAGCG
>CAYOXN010000102.1:0-1546 GCA_964407965.1 uncultured Candidatus Saccharibacteria bacterium | reverse complement strand
GTCATTTCGTCTATTTTGCCGCGCTTGGAGTTAAGGTCGCCAATTACGTCGCCCATGTTGGACTCTGGGGTTATGACTTCCACTTTCATTATAGGTTCAAGAATAATAGGCGTGGCTTTCTTTACCGCATCTTGCAAACCTTTGGAAGCGGCAATCTTGAATGCCATTTCCGAAGAGTCTACTTCGTGGTAACTGCCGTCAAACGCCGTAGCCTTAAAGTCCACCAGCGGGTAACCGGCTATAACGCCGTTTGCCGCGCTTTCCTGAATACCTTTGTCTATGGGCTTAATGTATTCTTTGGGAATTACACCGCCCACAATGGCGTCTTCAAATTCGTAACCCTTGCCGCGTTCGAGCGGTTCAACCCGCAAGTACACATGGCCGTATTGGCCGCGACCGCCGGTTTGGCGAATGTATTTGCTTTCGGCTTCAGCAGTAGTTTTAATGGTTTCTTTGTAGGCCACTTCAGGTTTGCCTGTGGTGGCTTCAACCTTAAACTCGCGCTTCATGCGGTCAACAATAATTTCCAAGTGCAATTCGCCCATACCGGCAATAATAGTTTGCTGGGTTTCTTCGTTGGTCGAGAGCCGGAATGTCGGGTCTTCTTCTGCCAATTTGTTGAGCGCCACACCCATTTTTTCCTGGTCGGCTTTGGTCTTGGGCTCTATGGCCATGGAAATAACCGGCTCGGCGAACTTAATGGTTTCGAGCTGTATGGTTTTGTCGACATCGCATAACGTATCGCCGGTAAAGGTGTCTTTGGGTCCCACCAAGGCGCAAATGTCGCCGGCAAAAACTTCCTTGACTTCGTCCCTTTGGTCCGCGCGCATCCTAACAATACGTCCTACGCGTTCCTTGTTGCCGGTGCGTGCGTTTAGCACATACGAGCCGGCTTCCAAGTGACCGGCATACACCCTAAAAAAGCACAAGCGGCCAACAAACGGGTCGGTGGCAATTTTAAAGGCCAATGCGGTAAACGGTTCATCGTCGGACGGTTTTCTTTCCAATATGGTCTCGGGATTCTTTAGGTCATGGCCTTTTACCGTTCCCCTGTCCAGGGGACTCGGCAAAAAGTTAGTTACGGCGTCCAATATGGTCTGCACAATAATGCCGCGGCCGTCACCGCCCAAAACCGGGAAGAATTTACCGCCTTGTACGGCTTTGCGGATAGCGGTTAAAAATTCCTGTTCGGTCAAATCTTGGCCGCCCAAATATTTTTCCATTAACGTGTCGTCGCTTTCCACAACTTTTTCCAAAAGTTTGTGGCGGTATTCCTTGGCTTTTTCCATCATGTCGGCCGGCACTTCGCCTACGGTAAATTCCTTGTCCGTGTAGTCCTTGTAGGTGTACGACTTCATGTTTATTAAGTCCACCACGCCAACTATTTCTTTTTCAAAACCTATGGGCAGCTGGATGGGAAAAGCGTTCGGGGAAAGGCGCTTGTGTATGGAATCTAACGACTTATAAAAGTCGCCGCCGGTCTGGTTTATCTTGTTAATAAAGCACATGCGGGGTACGCCGTACTTGTCGGCCTGGCGCCACACCG
>CAYOXN010000101.1:0-4126 GCA_964407965.1 uncultured Candidatus Saccharibacteria bacterium | reverse complement strand
TCGTTTACCATGGCGTCGGGCGTGTAGTCCATTTCGTCTATGGCCAAATCCGTATTGCCAGTGCCTGTTACCATTTCCCCGGTGGGGTTCAATTGTTTGGCTTTTGTCCGGTAATACTTTAACGTCCCAATAAAATCCCATTTCCAAACGCCTTGTTCCTTTACAAAAACCGTGCCCACCGAATGGCTATAGCCGGTGTAGGCTTGCCGCTCGGTAGCCGTGTAAAGCGCATACGTATCGCCTTCAAACACGCTGACTTCCGGATAAATTTCTTCGGTGCCAAAGAGTGACGCGCCTTCCGAGGTCTCCAAATATTCCTTGTAGTCCGGCAACTGGCTGAGCATAGCCAGGCTTTTGGAATCCATATACGGGTAAATTTCGGTAAACCCTTTGGTCCTTAACGTCTGGTTAACGTTCAGTATTGCGGCAACGCTTTCGGGTTTGGAAATTTTTACCGTGGGCAATTCCGGATACGCATCTATATAACTTTGGAAAATAACGTCCGGATCATAATTGGTCAGGATATTTTGTGTGGGGGAAAGTTTTGCGCCTTCACGCCTGACAATAACCGCAGCATTGGCAATGGCGGCATCGGAAGCATTGGCATTTACCGTGTCGTTGACCGAATACCCCCAGCTCGCCAATACATCCATGCTGGGAATGCCCATAAGCCCGCCTTGGGAAACCAAGTAAATGGTGCCGTTCTTGTTTATAAGCACGCCAGCCCTATGCTGGTCTTGGGCATTGGTTATGTCGCTGTCTTTTTCCAAAAACGAAACGTCGCCATAGAGCGCTTTGGCAAAAGAAAAGCCCAAAGCCTTAAACACCGCTGCCGAAACAAACGCAGCCCGTTTGCCGTTCGTTATAAGGTAGCAAGTGCCTTTGTCCGTACCGCGGTCGGAGCAGACAATTTTCCCGTCGCGGGGCGGGATAAAACTGCCTTCGGGCAAAGCCAAGTCTTCGGCGCTCGCCGGGACTACCGTTTGCCAACTGTTAAACCCGTACGACAAATACGCGCCGGCAGAAGTATACGGCCTGCGGTGCCCGTCGTCGGTTATCATGTAAATGGTACCGTTACTGACTACGTTCGTCCCGGCCGCATGTACGGCAGCCCGTGCTTGGGGTGCGTACCCAAAAACCGCCAAGCTGAGCGTTGCCAGCAAGCCATATGCTATTTTTTTCATAGGTATGAGGAATAATTATACCCTTTAATTGTACACCCGCTGTCAAGCTTTGGCTATTTTAAAACAGCCATTGCTTTTCACAATGGCTGTTTTATTATTTTGCGTACGTTATTCCAATGCGACAAGCAGGGCCATAACCACCATGCCTAGCAACATGGCGAACATTAACAGGGCGGACTTTGAGTGGTTTTTTTCCTTGTTTATTTCCGGTATAAGGTCGCTCATAGCAATATAAATAAAACTGCTGGCAGCAAGCGAGGTCAGCCAAACCGGGACAACGTTTTCTGCGCGCACAAAAACGAGCACCAAAAGCGCGCCGGCTATAGAAGCCAGGGCGGAAAGGAAATTGTAGAACAGCGCCTTTTTGGCACTCCACCCGCCGTGGACCAGTACGGCAAAATTGCCAATCTCCTGGGGTATTTCATGGAATATAACGGCCAGCGTGGTAGCCATGCCCACGGGAATACTAATAAAAAAGCTTGCGGCAATTATTATGCCGTCTATAAAGTTATGGAGTGTGTCGCCGGCTTGGGTCAAATATACTACGGAGTGAATATCTTCGCTGTGCTCGCTATGCGCATGATGCCAATGCATAAGGCGTTCTAGCAAAAAGAATATGAATATGCCGCCTAAAATATAGGCACCGGCCAAATGAGGAAAACCTTCCTGGGCCAGTTCGGGCAATATATGCAAAAACACGTCGCCCAAAAGCGCACCCGCGGAAAAACTGACCAAATACAACAGCCACCGTTTAAGTTTGTCGGTATTTACCGCCAAACCAACCGCGCCAACTAACGATATTAAACTTACCACACATACGCTGAGCAAAGAATAAAGCCAAATTTGTGACATGCAAAAAAAATTACTAGTAACGCTATTGTAGCATTTCTACGGGCATAAAAAAAGCACGGGAACCGGCATGGTCCCGTGCAGAGTATGCGACCTACTCTTGTTTGGGCTTATGCAGACCCCGAGACGGTAGATGGCGCGGCGTAAACCGCCGGTCAAGGGGGGTAGGCTGGCTAAGGTCTTGCAACTCCTGAACCGATAGCGAGGAACGGAGCCCTCTTATCAAGCGACTTACTGCATAGGCATTGTTCCGCCACCACGCTTCTTGCCGCATACGCTTGGTTATACGGTGCGGAACCTGGCGGCGCGGCCTAGCCTGATACTCATACCAGCGTTTTTCAGTAAGAAATTCTTGGATTGCTTCCCGAGACAAACCCTGCAGTGGAGCGGTGTCGGTAAGCTCGGTCAAATGTTTGGAGCCAGCACGCGGTGTTACGAACAGCCGCACCGAACCCTCCTTGGTAAAACGCCAAAGGGCCTTGGAACTCCCCCGCCGCGGCTTAAAGCAATCTATCTCGACTTCGTATTTCCAGAAACGCAGTTGTGCGACGACCTGCTTTACCTGGTAGCCAATTAGGTAAGGCATAACGTCCACTTCAACCGTTTCCCCCACCTGCGTACCGGACATCATTTTAAGCAGGCGCTGGCATTCACTGTCCATTTCTTGCTCAGTCAGTTCCCGTATTTGGTTAGTCATGGAGCCTCCACAAAGATTGATATAAGAAATTTAAAGCTTATTTAAGAGCTTGTCAATCCTTACTTTACCTAAAACAACCTTCCTGAAAGTTCTTACATTTGTAGAAAGTTTCAGGAAGGTTTGGTTCCAAGGGCGGTTAGGGCTTGGTTTTATTTACGTATGAGTTTTTTTGCCCTCCACACGGAGTAATTAAAAGACTGCCAGGAGGCTTCGCGATTATTTTTGGCCAGGTTTTGCAGGGCCGTATTTATGCTTTCGTCCAAAGGCTTGCCATATTTGTCCACGTAAGGGGAAGAGGTTAGGGTGATCAGCTCGGGCACGGCGTCAGCAGAAAGGCTGGTTAGGTAGTAAGTGTCGAGTTTGCCTGCTGCGGCAAATTGCGCAATGTTTTTCCGGGCGACCAGCGCGTCCACGTTTACCGCGTTTAGGCCGGCAAAGAAAATTAACGCCAGCAAAAATATGCCATACGCAAACTTAGGTTCGCTCATGTGTACAATAAGCTTATAACCCAGCCACACAAATACCGCTGCCAGCCAAAGTATGAAAGCCTGGACCAATACGCGCAGGAACGTGTAACTATATGCCTGTTCGTAAACCGCAAGCCGCGTAAATGCCGAGGCCATTATAACCAACACCAGGGCAATGGTAACCAGGGTTAAGGCCGTAAACGTCCGGCTGCCGATATCTTTTTGTAAAAATTTTTCCGCAAAAAATATGGTCACAAACGCAAGAAGGGCAACCAAGACCAGTTCGCCAAAACCTTTATGGGCGTACTCGGCATAGGTTAAGCCCAAATTGGTTACCGCACCGTGGCCGGCAAACAAATATTTTATTTGGATAATTACAAAACTTAAAAATATGGCATTTAATACGCCAAACAACATGGTGGCTTCCAGCGTACCTAGGCTAAACACCGGGGTTTTTTGTGCCAAAGGCGCCGGTTCCACAGTGCTCGAGTTTTGCAAAACATAGGCAAACGCGCCTAACCAGCCAAAGGTTGCCAATAAAAACAAAATAAATTGCGGCTTGAAGTCCGGGCCAAAATGAATATTGACTTTTAAGACATCTTTTATGACATTGCTAAAAACCGCATCTGCGGAAACTAACAGCGCCAAAAATACTGCGGCTATGGGAATGGTTATAAGCAAGCCCTTTACTACTTGGGCAATTTTTTTATGCCCGGCCAATTCCTTGTGCGCCGAAAGCATGCGGGCCAGGCTGCCAAACGCAGCACCCAGCATTCTGAGGGGTACTAGGACCGCGGTTTTTATGTAGTCAAAAAACACTAAGTGCTGTATTTTTTTGCCCACCACATGGTGGGAGAATAACAGCAGGAGCGCTAACGTTACCAGTATGTTAAAAAATGTCAGGACCTCGTTTGCCCGCACACCAACCA
>CAYOXN010000100.1:0-4132 GCA_964407965.1 uncultured Candidatus Saccharibacteria bacterium | reverse complement strand
AACCTCTGACCCTCTCTACGTCAAAGAGATGCTCTACCAACTGAGCTAACCGTCCAAATTTTCTAAAATATTATACCGGAGTTGGCATTGGTGTTACTGCCGGGGCGCTTTCGGGTGTGGCTTTTTGCGGCTTTACCAATTCCAGGAAAACGAGCACCAACGAAATGTTAAAAAACACATTGAGTCCCGCCAGTAACAGCCAAATGCAGAGGCTGGTCACGGTGCGGGTTACCAATATAATAGCAGATATTTGGGGAATTCCCAACCCGGACGCATTTTTTACCAGTTCATTGGTTACGTAACGGATGCCTAAAATAAAACTGGCACCAACAACAAATGTTCCGCAATATATGACCAATAAAACCAAAATAAAACCCAGCAATTGGGTCCAATGGGCAATAAAAAAATCGGCGGCTTGGGAAAAAGCCTTGCCTAAAGGCTGCCGGAATAGAATTATAAAGAGCGCAGTAAAAATATTAAGGCAAGATATGGCAAAAGTCAATGGCAATAACAACAGTCCGCCTAAAACGTACAAGGGCAATTGCAACGTCGGCTCACGGACAAAAAAGAGCGGTGGAATAAGCAACACCATGCTTACGGCCATCATGAACGTAGTGGTCAGCAAACTCATTTTTACCACCGGCAAAAAAACCTGCCTAGCTGGCGCAATAAGCTTGGAAAATTCCAGGAAGTTATTTTCCAGAAGGTTTTTTATGGAAAGCGTCAGCAATATTCGGGAACCGTTTGTCACTATAAGCCCGCCCACCGAAACCACCAGCACGCTAGCGCTCACCAGAGCCAACGTCCTGGGATTTTGTTGTAAAAATACCAAAAGTCCCCACACCTGCTGGTTGCTATGGACATTAAAATTCCCCAGTCCTTCAAAATGCAGGAAATTGAGGTTAAAGCCCCCAATAACAAACAATCCGAACACCCATAAAAGCGGATGCCGGATTGTCATGGTATAAGCCTTGCGGATTATGGCGGAAAAATTTAGCACGCGTACTCCTTAGCGGTTATGACTAGGCTGCGGGCTCGGTTACAGGCAAACTGTCGAACTCGGGCGTTAGTTTTTTGTTAGCCGGAATTAAGTCCTTTACTATTTCATGGAACTGTTCCTGCTCCAAAGTTTCTTCCTTAACCAAACGGTCGGCTATGGTGTTCAGCACGCTGCGGTGTTTGGTCAGCAAGTCCGTGGCGCGTTCGTAAGCGTCGCGCATGATGCGGGCAACTTCGGCGTCTATTTTTTTGGCGGTATCTTCGCTGTAGTTGCGCTGTTCGGAAATTTCCCTGCCCAAAAAGACCATGTCATGCTGTTCGCCTAAAGCAATAGGCCCCAATTCGTCGCTCATGCCATACGTCATGACCAAACGCCTGGCCATGCCGGTGGCGACTTTTAAGTCATTGGAAGCGCCGGTAGTAATTTCACCAAACACCAGCCGCTCTGCCGCGTTGCCGGCGAGCAGGGCGCAAATTTCGTCCAAGAAACTTTGGCGGCTATGCAAGTGCTTGTCCTCGACCGGCAACTTCATGGTATAGCCGGCCGCGCGGCCGCGGGAAATAACCGAGACCTTGTGGACAGGGTCGGAATACGGCAAAACCGAGCCAATAAGGGCATGGCCGCCTTCGTGGTAAGCGGTAATTTCTTTTTCCTTGGTATTTAATATATGGCTTTTGCGTTGCGGGCCTATCATGACTTTTTCCACGGCCTCACGCAGCTCTTCGTTGCCTATTTCTTTTTTACCAATCCGGCCCGTGAGTATTGCGGCTTCATTGAGTAAATTGGCCAAGTCCGCACCCGAAAAACCAGGCGTGCGTTCGGCAATTTTGCGCAAGTTTACGCCTTCGGCCAACGGTTTGTTTTTGGCATGGACTTTCAAAATTTCTTCGCGGTCTTTTATGTCCGGCAAATCCAAAATAACCTGGCGGTCAAAACGGCCCGGCCTGAGCAAGGCGGGGTCTAACACGTCCGGACGGTTGGTTGCGGCCATGACTATTACGTTCGTGTCGGTTTCAAACCCGTCCATTTCCACCAATATTTGGTTCAAAGTTTGTTCGCGTTCGTCGTGTCCCCCGCCCAAACCCGCGCCGCGCTGGCGGCCTACGGCATCTATTTCGTCTATAAACACAATGCACGGGGCATTACGCTTGGCTTTCTTAAACAAGTCACGTACGCGCGCCGCACCCACGCCCACAAACATTTCCACGAACTCCGAACCGGAAATGTGGAAGAACGGCACATTGGCTTCGCCGGCAACCGCCCGGGCAAGCATGGTCTTACCCACACCGGGACTGCCCAGCAACAACACGCCTTTGGGGATTTTTGCGCCCAGCTGCAAAAACTTTTGCGGATAGCGCAAAAAGTCCACCACTTCGCGCAGCTCTTCTTTGGCTTCTTTGGCGCCGGCTACGTCGGCAAACTTTACTCTATTTTTTCTTTCGTCCGAAAGTTTTACCGAGCTTTGCCCAAACGACATGGCGCGGTTGTTCGTCCCCTGCACCTGGCGCATGAGGAAATATATGAACAGGGAAATTAAGACAAACGGAATAAGGAACGGCAAAATGGCCGAAAGCAAATTGGAAAACGTGCCCGCCGACTTGTTGACTATTTTAATTTGGCTGTATTTTTCCGGGTCCAGCTTGTTTTGGTCAAAAAGCTCGTAAATGCTTTCGTTGGGCCTGAGCGTTGCCACCTGGCGCGTTTCGGTATCTTTCAGCTCTACCGTGGCCTTGTCGCCGGCTATGGTTATGGTTTTTATTTTATCGGGCTGGTTTTTTACCAAACTGACTATTTCGGAAATAGGGACTTCCGTGGATTTTTGGTTGTCCGAAAAAGCGGCAAATATCCCCGTTAAGAACAAAAAGGCTAACAGGACTAAAATAATATTTTTTATAATTCTACCCATATACTAGATTTAAGATTAAAGTTTGGAGATTTAAGCTAACAATTTAAACAGTCAATCTATATTACAAAAATTACGAAGTTTTATCAATGCTCCTACCTATATATAACGGAAATGCACATGATTAAGTTACAAATAAGCGGCTTGGGCTAAAAAGCATTTAACACCTTCACAAAATAACTATTATACACTGGAATGGTCGAAGACCATGAGCGTAGTCCCGCCACAGGCGGGACACTTAAATACTAAGTATTGAGGCATATATAGCCCTGAACTACTCATTCACTTCGTTCATTCGAGTATCAGGGCATGTACCCCTCTTGCCTCGTGTTCATGGCTGCGCCATGTACCCGAGTCTGCGAGTGGTACATGGTGCTCGAGGTGGGAGTTGAACCCACAACCCTTGCGGGACATGGTCCTAAGCCATGCGCGTATGCCAATTCCGCCACTCGAGCGTATATATAAATTAAATTGCCCTGTAGTCAGCCGATTTATCGACTAAGCATGATACTACAAAAAAGCATCTATTCATGTACAACTACTAAAATATAGCATTTTATGTCAGTATTGACAAATACCCACAAAAGTGCTATAATATTGCTTAAACCAAAACTGTCCCAGTTGCGCCACTGGGACACAAAACATTGAAAAAGTGCGCGAAAAATACAAAAGAAAGGAGGTGAAAACATGAAAAAAGCGATGGGTTTTTTGCTGGTAAGTCTTCTACTTGCCAACACAGCTTCGGCCCAGGAATGTCGCCAGCCGGTCTCTAAAACTGCCAACCCGGCAGTAGACCTGGTGCTGGTAGGTGGTACGGCAGGCATTGACCTCGCCACTCGCGGACGAACCTGGGGCGGTTGGTCCCAGACCGGCCGTGTTGCCGAGACGGTTATTTGGACCCGTTCAAACGAACGGATCAATAGCCGCCAGGCAGACTCGGCAGATTACGCCACGTGCAAAAACGCTGAAACCACGCAAGTGATTTCAGCGAACAGCACAGCCGCAGAAGTATACCGTACGGCATCCGAGTACGGCACGTCCGGAACAGTGTCCGTTCAAAAAGGACAAATTTCCGCCGACGTGCGTCAGAACAAGGGCAATGCCAATCGCGGCACAAACGAACGCGATTACGCACCGCGGAAGCCTTGACGGCTTCCACTCGGCGAACCCAACTCATCTCAAACCGCCAAGCAAGGATTACACCCTCTGCTTGGCGGTTTATTTATTTA
>CAYOXN010000099.1:1868-4583 GCA_964407965.1 uncultured Candidatus Saccharibacteria bacterium | reverse complement strand
GGTAGCGTTTAGCATTTAGTCAAAGCACAAACGATGGGCATTGTTGCATTCGCAATAATGCCCATTTAATATTTATTGCCTGAAAGTTTAATTGTTTGGGGGTTTTTGGTATACTGAGCTTAATATTATTACGGTAATTTATTATGGACGCAGAACGGTATAATCCGGAGAACCCAGAAAACCAAGAGCGTATTTTGACTCACGAACAAGAATTTAAAGCCATGATCAAAAATGCTCCGGTAAGTTTTAGGACCAGAGAAGAATGGAGGCGTGCTTATAAAACCAGCAAATGGCTTAGAAGAAGACTGGATGTTTTATATTCGGAAATAGACAAGCTCTATGAGCAAGCTCTAAATAAAACCTACGATGCTAGTGAACTGAGAATTTTGCGTGACAAATTATGGAAAGTCACGGAAAGTGAGTGGAATAAATTAAGTGATTATGAAAAAAGGCTTAAATAAGCCAAATATATGTAAGTATGCCAACCGCCTCTTGACAAATTGGCGGTTTTGGTGTATTATATGATGTTGATTTAATGAATCAACAATTACATATAAATACGTATTTGTAGCCTATAACAGGAATAGCGCTGCAAATTATATGCTCCTAACTGGGCTCAACCCCTTTTGGGGGCACAGTAAAGCCGTGTACAAGAATAATTTTTTTATAGTTCTCCTGTACGCGGTTTTTTGTTTCTACAAAAATTATTATATTAATCTACAAAATACTACAAAATATAAAAAAAAGATTTTCTAATTTTTGTAGACTTTTGTAGGTTCGTATATTTTTGTAGATTGTTTCTGCAATTGTGGGACTTAGGAAGGCAAACTTATATGTCCGCCTGTGGCGGGCCCGGCCTCATCCTTAAGCCCTACAGTCGCGGAAATAACGAGAGGGGAAACCCTCTTTTTAATTTACCACTTGAAAAATCCCTGTATTTAAGTAATAGTATGTACATTGGACACGGTTTGCGCTAGGAGTGTAAAAATATGCTTCTTGCGCTGATGCATGTCCGCTGAGATGTGTGCCGGCAAGTTTGGACGGCGTTAACCGCCCTAAACCTCCCCCGGGCCCTGCATTGGCCCTTAACCCCATAGGAGGGTAATATGCACCCTGAACTTTTTTTCCCCGTCGCTAGACGGCGGGGTATAATGAGTACTGTCCTGGCATGGACGCAGAAGCATAATGGAGGAATTATGCGTCATGCTCGGATTTTGTTGGCTTTCGCGGTGCTTGCCTTTCTTTTTTGGCAAGTGACCCGCTAACGATGATGGCCCGATGCGTTTGCAACGGGCCCTCCAAATCTGCACATCAATGTTGGTGGATAGGTTTGGAGAAAGCCATGTATTTTGTTGCAACTCTTGTTGGGGTTTTGATCGGCGCGGTTGGCGCTTTCGGAATAATTGCTCTTTTTAAACTCACGGAGGATTAAATATAAATGATTGAATTTTTCGTAGTGCTAATAATCATTGCCACCCTCTGTGTTTTTTGTTTTACCATAAGGGATTATATCCGAGGGAGGGAGCAAGACATTTCAAGGGACGGTTCTTCTCGATACCGATCCCATTCCAGTGATGAAGACGGGTGCTAATATTTGCCATTGGCAGACTGAGGCACCCTTA
The DNA here is from genome assembly GCA_964407965.1 of uncultured Candidatus Saccharibacteria bacterium. Lineage (GTDB taxonomy): Bacteria > Patescibacteriota > Doudnabacteria > UBA920 > UBA920 > CAZPRQ01. The sequence continues at coordinate 2,961 of CAYOXN010000099.1, read as the reverse complement.
AAATTTAACTAATATTATAAAAGCCGATAAATCGGCGGACTACAATTTTTGTGCTTTGTTTTTCCTAACCCGTTGGCAATGTTGGTTCTTGAAATTTCGTAAGAAATTCTAAAAACCAATCCTGTCATTGCCGACGGATTAGGATAGGCAAGCTAGTAAGCTAATAAGCCAATAAGCTAGTCAGCACATAAGCAAATAAGCAGATAAAGCCCCCGACTCTTGTCGGGGGCTTTTGGCTTATAAACTTATAGGCTTATTAGCTTATACGCTTATTTGACTCATATGCGTCTTTTTTGTTATAATTACGGTGTTCTTTGATATGTAATTTTACCCATAATCAGTTCCTCTAGAAACCGAGGTTTTGACCAGGGTGAATTTTTTTGGAGAAAATTCATGGGAGTTCCCAAGAAGCATAAGACCCGTTCGGGCCGCAACCAACGCCGCAGCCATCATGCGCTGAAGGCTAAGAGTTTTGCCACGTGCAAAAACTGCGGAGAACCCGTAATGCCCCACATGCCTTGCAAAGCATGCGGATATTATCGCGGGCGCAAAATTACCAAATAGATTTTTTCTATTTGGTTTTTTTTGCCCCATTTTTCCTACTTACTAACCGCTACCCACTACCTACTAATTAAATAAATGGCCAACAGACACTTATCCCGAACCATAGCCATGCAGGCATTGTTTGAATGGGACTTTAAGGAAAAGAAAGAGCCTTTAAAGTCCATAGTTCAAAGTGCCATAGAACAGTTTGGCCATGGGATAGACGACACGAAGTTTATTTACCAGTTAGCCGAAGGGGTAGAAGGAAAACTGGCCGAAATAGATGCCATAATTGCCAAAACCGCACCCGAGTGGCCCATAGACCAAATACAGCTCGTAGACAGGAATGTGCTGCGGATAGGTATTTATGAGCTAATGTTCTTAAAAGATGTTCCGCCAAAAGTAGCCATTAATGAAGCGGTCGAAATGGCTAAAAGTTTTGGTGGTGAATCGAGTTCCAAGTTTTTGAATGGGGTTTTAGGCACTTTGTACAAGCAAATAGAGCCTGACGCAAGCCCTGAGGCGGAGAGCTTACAATAATCCGCGCAAA
>CAYOXN010000099.1:0-1858 GCA_964407965.1 uncultured Candidatus Saccharibacteria bacterium | reverse complement strand
TAATTTTTTTCTGTTGACTGTAAGTTATGGCGGTAATTTCCGTCATAACCAACAGGAATTAAATAAAACGCCTGGATTTACAGGGGTTTCTGTAGTATACTAAGTTTAGGTACTACGAAACATAATTAAACTGTTTCTAACGTATTGGCCGTTAGAATATTTCATAATCTCTCTATGAATAAATTACAGCTGACAGAATTGCTTGCGGCCCGTTTAAGCATTACCCACAGCGAAGCGGAAAGGTTTTTAAATACCTTTATCCAAATGGTATATGAGCAGCTAAGGGCCGGGGATAAGGTAAATATCTCTGGTTTTGGCCAGTTTAGCGTGTCCCACCGCCATGCGCGCATTGGCGTTAACCCAAGGAATCCTTCCCAGAAAATTACCATTCCTGAGTTAAACACCCCCAAGTTTAAAGCCGGTGAGGCATTTAAGGAAGCCGTTAAGTTAAGGAATGCGTAGGTTGTTTCCCCCAAACTTTATTTTCGAATAAATAGGCATCCCGCCTTTAGCGGGATGCCTATTTAAGTTTTTATTTGACCGGCAGGACGGGCGGGTTTGGGGTTTTGCGAAGCTGGAGGGGGGAGCGATGGCTGCAAGAAGAAATAGAGGATTAGCAGCAAAACAAAAAGTATGGCCAAAGCAACTATGACCGTAGTTTTGGTTACAGATTTAACTACGGGAGCAGAAGGGACAAGTGGCATGCCGCTCGCAGGATTTTCCGTGGGGGTGTGGGAAAAATCTGCATATTCTTCTTGAGGTTTTTCTTCCATAATTATTGGGGGCTTTGGTTATATACGCAATAAGAACTGTTGGGCTGGCAGTCGCCGTTTTTAGCGGCATTCCAGGAAGTGGGGCAGGTTGAAAGATTTGAGAAATTTGGATTTTTTGAATTATCTTCCAGGCTTACCCCTACAAAGTAGCCGCCACACGGGTCTTTGCCATAATTGTAATACCAGTAAGTTCGGCTGGGGCTTTGGGGGTCGTGGGGAATGGAGCTTAATATGCCTGCATTGACTAGTTCTATTAAAAAATTAGGCTGGTTGTCGTAATAGTAACAGCAGGGGTTTTGGTTGGCTGGCATTGCCCCGGTTTGATTTATATAAATTTCCAAGGCTTTTTGTATTTGTGCCAAGTCGGCTTTGCGTTTGGCGTCACGGGCTTTGGCTCTGGCGCTGTTTATGGACACCAAAACCACGCTTGCCAGTAATCCGATAATAGCAATTACAACCAGGAGTTCTATGAGTGTAAATCCTTTTTGTTTCATTGGCTTATTTATGCATTATAATTATAACACGCCAATACATAAGCGAAAAATTGCATGTAAGCCATACTTTTACATTCCTCTTAATTTCGTTATAATATGACGTAGCGGTAATGCGCGATCATCGTATAATGGTAGTACTCCTGCCTTCCAAGCAGGTGGCGCGGGTTCGATTCCCGCTGGTCGCTCCAGGCTTCGCTAAAGCTAGCTTCTCCTTTTAGGTTTGTCGAAGTTTGTATAAAGCCAAAGAGTATTATTTAAAACAACATGACGTACTTTCTGGTTGCTGTCGTCCTATACATTTTTATTGTTTTCTTTTTGGCGCGTTTGGTAATTCCATTTATGGGTTTTGGCATGTATGCCATACCTACCCAGTTGCCAGAACCTATGCTGGCTCAAGTGAGGGAATTGGAAAGCCAAAGCATAAATGCTGAAGATTTTGTAAAAAAAGTTTACAATTTTGTACAAAGCCGCTGGCATGCGGAACGCCTAAAAACCATAATTATGCTGCCGTTAGCTTTCCGGAAAGACTTAAGTGCAATATGGGCAAGGCCGGGATACGCCCATTGTACTACCATAAACTATGTGTTGGTT
>CAYOXN010000098.1:0-4604 GCA_964407965.1 uncultured Candidatus Saccharibacteria bacterium | reverse complement strand
CGACAACTTGTTCCTCCGAAAGGTTTTTGGCAACTATTTCACAAAGTTTTTCAAATGAGTTAAAATGCTCAGCAACGGCTCCATACTTTCGTATCATTCCAGCTACGTTTGTATCAGAATACTCGGGGCCTAGGTAAGAACCCTGCATTGCGTCTGGTTCTTTAATTACACGTTCTTCACCATAATATAGGTGATAAACTGCAAGGGCCGATCCCAAGGCCCCACCTGCATCGCCCGCCGCCGGTTGTATCCATATATGTTCAAATAATCCGCTGTTTAAGATCTTGGCATTAGAAACGCAATTCAGAGCCACTCCTCCAGCTAAACATAAGTTTTTTGACCCAGTTAAAGCTGCAGCTGTCTTAGCCAATTTTAAAACTATTTCTTCGGTTACCTGTTGGATAGCCAGAGCCATGTCACAATGCTCCTGTTGCAGTTCGCTTTCCGATAAACGCCTATCCAACCCAAAGAGGTCTTTCCATTTGGCATCCTCAGTCATTGTTAAACCAACCGCATAGTTAAAGTATTGTTGGTTCAAGTGCAAAGAACCATCAGCTTTGACATCTACCAAATGGGTATAAATGCTTTCTTTAAATTTTTTCACCGCGGCCCCTTCCGGATTCCCATAGGGGGCTAATCCCATAAGTTTGTATTCCCCGGAGTTTACCTTAAAGCCTAAATAATATGTAAAAGCAGAATATAGCAATCCAAGGGAGTGCGGAAAATCAAGTTCACGCAATGGACTGATATTTTTACCCTTACCATGGCTGATGGAAGTGGTTGCCCATTCACCTACCCCGTCGAGGGTCAAAATTGCAGCTTCAAAAAAAGGTGAAGGATAAAAAGCACTGGCGGCATGCGAAAGATGATGTTCAGAAAACAATAACTTTGTTTTTTTTGTATCGAATGTACCAATTTTTTGAAGTTCCTTTTTTAATAGGTCCTTTAGAAAAAGCTTTTCTTTTACCCATACGGGCATAGCTTTTAAGAAAGACCTTAAGCCTTTTGGCGCAAAAGCATAGTACGTTTCCAAAAGCCGTTCAAATTTTAAAAATGGCTTATCGTAAAAAACAACAGCATCAATCTGTTCAAGGGGTAAACCACTTTGTTCGAGACAAAAAGTTACAGCTTGGCGCGGAAACGAGTCGTCATGTTTTTTTCGGGTAAAACGTTCCTCGTGTGCTGCAGCTATAATAACACCATCACTGATAATAGCTGCTGCAGAATCGTGATAAAAAGCTGAAATTCCTAAAATGTTTTTAGCCATATTTACCACATTTTCTCAAACAGCTGCGAAGGAAAGGAGTCGCGCACTGTTTTAAAATAAGTGTCAGGTTTCTTTCCAAAAAAATCTTCTACAGATTTTTGATTGAACTTTCTGTACAACCAGGCCAATGGTGTAAAAAACAGGAAAAAGATAACAGCTAACAGCACAGTTGTAACAACTCTGCCTATAACGTAAGTAACCTTATCCCAGATATCCACTAACCAGTGATTAGTTTTGAGGCCTAAAGCATTTGAAAATAAAATAACAAATGCAATAACTGCAATAACTTTTGAACGAGTTAATGCAGCTATGATAAATCCAACCGCCGCAAGTGCATCAGCGGTTTTGTGTTTTTTGAGCACATCCATACTTTAGAAGATGCTATAAATAAAGGGTGCCAAACTGGAGTTACCAGCAATGACTAAAACTGCGATTAATAAAAGAATTAGAATGGCCGGCAATAACCACCACTTCTTTCTCTCTTTCATAAAATCCCATAAATCCTTAACTAACATATTGTAAAGAAATGAAGAATAATAGACAAAACTTTATTAAAATTATACCATAGTCAATCTAACTTATAAAATGTCGGAATTTTCCAAAATTTGCTTTAATTTTAACAAATAATCGATTTATTGAAAACCCTCAATATAGGTGATATGTGCCAGGTGCTTTGTGCATCAAAACTTAAAAGAGGGCCCCGCTCAAGCAGGACCCTCCTTGGTATTTATTTCCCTGGGAAAAATTTGTAGCCTAGCATTTTGTAGGCGAGTTTGGCGGTGAGGAAGTCGGGGCCGTGCAAGCCTTTCATGGGCGCGAGTTCCACTATGTCTGCCCCTACTACATTTTTGGCCTTAAACACCGCTTGCAATATTTCCAATGTTGGCCACCAAGTAAGGCCCCCGGGTTCGGGCGTGCCCGTTGCCGGCATAATGGAAGCGTCAAATGCGTCTATGTCGAACGTAATATAAACATTTTTGGTGGGTAGTTGCTTTACTATTTCCCGGGGGGTAGGATGCTCCCAACCGCCATACACCTTTATGCGTTTAGCTTCCCGCTTCATGTAGCCCAATTCATCGTCCACTTCGCTAACCGAACGAATGCCTATGGAAACCAGTTTCTTTACCGGAAAGTCTTCCATAGCCCGGCGAAGCGCCGAGGCATGGGAAAATTTGGAACCGCGGTACTGCTTGCGCAAGTCTATGTGGGCATCAAAATGCAAAATGCTTATATCGCTAAAATGCCCAAAAATAGGTTTTAAAACGCCCGGGGTAAGCGCATGCTCCCCGCCCAAAACAAAAGGAAATTTTTTGTCACCCACAACCTGCCCCACTATATCTGAAAGTAGATTCAATGCCTTTGCCGAATCTTTAGGAATAACCGGTTCTTGCACCGTGGCTAAACCGCACTTATATATAGGCTGGTACGTTTGCTCGTCGTTTTCGTTCAGTTCATGGCTCGCGGCAATAATGGCTTTAGGCCCATGTTTAGTGCCTCCCCCATACGAAACATGCGACTCCATGCCAAAAGGAATTATAATTGCCTTGGCCTCTTGGTAAGGAACCTGGAAATTAACACCTTGGTCTATGCCTAAAAATCCGTTTTTTGCTATTGTGAGTTTCATGACAATACATTAAAAAGTTATTTATAAAAAATACGTGGCAAATTAAAATTGCTCCATAATTATGGAGCAATTTTGTAAAAAAATCAATTTACCGGCACAATAACCCTTACCTTCCTACTCACCCCGCTGTTGTTGGCATTTATGTCCACCGCTTTTTCGGCAAAGTAGGGCACGCCTTTGGGGTTATTGCCGCTGTCCCACGTTTCCATTTTAACATACTGGTAGTCACTCTCGCTGTTTACCAAAATTATCTCTTGTTGGTAGTTTGGGTTCAGGTTCGTGGTCAGCGTGGACATACTTGGACGGAGGAGTGATCCTTTCACTATCATAACAGGGTTTCCGGTACTTAAATTTTGACACGTGTTGTTGGGGTCACTGGGCGGATTGGCCGGGTCAAGCTCGCAAATCCAGACTGTTATACCGCTGCTACTGCTCCCGGAAACCAAGTAGGTCAGCTTAACCTTGTTGTAATTGCTTGGCCCGCCCATGTTGTTCGGGTCGTGGAGGGAGTACCGAAGCGTCCGGTTAGGCGGAATTTTTATTTGCTGTATGGGGTCGGCATAGTCTTGGGAAGTGTTGTTTAATGCTATGTAGCTTACCGTATTGGAATAAGTAGGAAATTGCGAGTTGTTTGCCCGCCGTTTTATTTTAAACAACGCTTCTTCCGTAACCGCATGCGCCCCGTACAACGCAGGTTCGGTCCTGGCCAAGTCCCCTGAGGTCCTGACTTCCACGAGCAATATGGTAGCCAAGCTAAAACTTATGGCCATAACCGACGAAAGTATAAGAATAGCCAAAAGCAGGGTAACACCTTTCTGGTCCGGTGCCCCGTGCTTGACAAGCTTATGCTGTTTGTTAGTGGGGTATGTCATATTTATCGGAAGAAACCGTCGTTTGGTAATAAATAGGCACTTCTTCGCCCGTAGGCAATTTAGTTTTAAAACCTACAAATAAATTTACAAACGGCTGCGTCCGCTCCAAGGCATTAGGGTTAGACGTAGGATTGTCCACATACGGGTCTTTTTTTGGCCTAATGTAAAAAATTAAGGTCTCTATGCTAAAGTTGGGCGGATTCAACACTTCAGTGACCGAATTATTCTTATTAAGTACCAAAACCGGATTTGGGTTATACCCGGGATTGCCCACCAGAGTATTTTTTGTATATATGCCCGGGTTTACGTACGTACCATAGGCTTGTGCCCCATTGGTGCCGAAGCCCAAATAAAAACATTCCCTATCACCATCAAGCGTTGTTATGCCTAACCGGTTTTCCTTACTGCCATAACTGTCGTAATTCCCAATCCCACTGTCGGGTATGGTGCTGCCGGCTGCCACCCCGCTTATGCTGGGACAAGGTGTTATGGGCGTAGCCGTCACGTCGCCCGGAGGCGAAATGACCCCGTAGTCTATTTGCCCATTCCTGACTTCCTTAACCAACAGTTCCACAAAATTGCGCATGCCTTGGGTTGCTTGCCTCAGAGCTTCGCTGCGGCGGTTAATGCGGAGGGTATAATCGAACAAAGAAAAAAGCGCAATGGAAATAACGGCAAAAATAGTCGTCGCCACCACAATTTCCATGAGGGTGAATCCCGCGTTCTTTTTTAGGATATTTATATTCTTTTGATTGCTAACTAATTTCATATCTCGCCTATCTGTTACCTAAATATCTAATATCTAATTTCTAATCCCTAAACAAATCTCAATGACTAAATA
>CAYOXN010000097.1:0-4689 GCA_964407965.1 uncultured Candidatus Saccharibacteria bacterium | reverse complement strand
TTAATGGTTAAGGATAAAAGATCAAGGATTAAGGATTGCAGCCCATCTTGATTCTCCCGCCTGCCATCGCCTGAAGGCGAAGCCAATGGACTTCGACGGTGAGCTCAGTCGAACCGCGGGCAGGTGATTCATGATTCTTGATTCTTGCAGTTGTTAAATTGTTAAAATGATAAAATGTTAAAATGATAGAATGTCTCGTGATTCTTTGTAGGTAAAGGATTAAAGATAAAGGATCAAGGATATTTTCCTGCTTACTAACCGCTACCTACTAATTCTTGACTCTTGATTCTTGACTCTTGATTCTAACTACGCCTTGTCCTTGCCCTTGAGCCTGAGTGTTATGGGAGTGCCCCAGTAGTCCAATTCCTTAATAATGGAATTTTCTACAAATTTACGGAACTGCATGGAAATGGCCGCAGGGTGGTTGACTACCAGTTCAAATAACGGCTGGTTTATGTCCAACTGCTTTAGGCAATATACTTTGGGTTTCTTTTGGTCGCGGAGCAGTTTGGGCGGGTTGGCTTTCATTTTGCGGTCCAATAGTTTTTGCAAATCTTCCGGTTCGGTAGTTTTGTGCCGGCGTTCGTAAATAGGTTGGATGGCTTGGAGGGCGTCTTCCAGGCCTTTCCCGGTTTTGCCGGACACAAAAAAGAGCGGGCACATCCACAAGAAGGGGAAATGCAGGCTTATGTAGTCCTGTAGTTTTTCCTTATCGCCGTCGTAAACGTCAATTTTATTGGCTAAAATTACACAGCCTTTTTCCAACTCAAAAATTTCTTGGGCAACCCGTTGGTCCTGTTTGGTTATTTCTTCTATGGAATCTATGACAAATAAACACACGTCGGAACGGCGGATGGCTTTGAACGTTTGGAACCCCGAATAAATGTCCGGTTTGTCTTGGCGGTGGGTTTTTTTCTTAAGGCCTGCCGTATCTATAAACGTATAGTCCACCCCTGCTATGTTCATGTGTTCGTCAATGGCGGTACGGGTGGTGCCAGGTACGGCGGAAACGACTACCCGGTCTTCCTTTAATATGGCATTGAACAAGCTGGATTTGCCGACGTTGGGTTTGCCGACAATAGATACGTTTATAGTGGTGGCACTTGTAGGGGAAGGTTTTAAACCGTTCCCTGCTGTGGCTAAAAGGCTTACTATGTAATCCAACATGTCCCCAATGCCGCGGCCGGTTAGTGAGGAAATGCCAAAGGTGGGTTTAATGCCTAAGCTGGCAAACTCAGAGAGTTTTTCTTCAGCCTTGCCGGCCGAGTCCAGCTTGTTAACCACAAGCAGGAGCGGTTTTTTGCTCTTCCGGAATTTATGCAAAATAGGTTGGTCTATGGAAAGCCGGTTTTGCCGCCCATCTAACACCAAAACAACCACATCCGCTTCTTCAAAGGCAATATCGGTTTGTTTGGAGACGTTTTCCTCAAGCTCTCCCGTGGCGTCTATGGAAAGTCCGGCGGTATCGACTAGCATAAAAGGCGTGCCATTCCACATGGTTTCCAAGTATTGCCGGTCACGGGTAGTGCCGGCAACTTCCGAAGTTACGGCCACGCTGTTGCCAGCTATTTTGTTGAGCAAAGTGGACTTGCCGGCATTTGGCGGACCGACCAAAGCGACTATGGGGAGATTATTCATATATGAGAATTAGCAATTAGTGGGTAGCGGTTAGTGGGTAGGAGGTAGGACTGCAGAAAATCATTTTAACATTTTATCATCATATCAATTAAACAATCACACGGATTCACCGATTGTACACGGATAAACAGATGTCTACCGATATCTAGAATCCGTAGGTATCAGTAGATCCGGATCCAATCTGTAGATCCGTGTAAAGGTTTAGTAGAGTCCTAAAACCTAATTCACTGTTCATTTACGTCCACAACGGTATCTTTGCCTAAGATTATTATAATATCTACGCGGGTTTTATCAACTTTTATGCCGGGGGGTGGCAAGGTGGCCTCTTGGGCACCTATTTCATTTTTTAAATATTCCGTCGTGGCCGGTTTGGGATTGGCTTGGTAAATTATAGTTTTATTCAGGACACCCGTAGAGTCGGGGAAGGGCAGCTCCCAAACCGTTAACCCCATGTTGGTGAGTTTGCGTTCTATTTCACGGTAAGCGACGCTGTTGTTGGTGGAGTTGGCCAGCCAAATGACGGGTTTTTCTTCGGCTAGTTTGCCATACGTAAAGGCATTTTTAAAATAATTTTGTACGTCTTTGCCGGTTTTGCCCGGGCAGGGAGTGAGGACATACGCGCCCGTGTCTTCCAAAATGAGCGGGCAAATGAGTTTCGTTTCGGGGTCGAGGCTTAAGGAAAGGAAATTATGGATATTTTTCTCGCGGGTGAGCTGGTAAATATGGAAGAGTTCGCCGGGAGTGAGGTTGGTGTGGAAATGGTCGGCAAAGGTGCCGAGCAGGCTGTTCACTTTTCCGGCATCGCTGACCAGGTTGAGGTCGAGTATTCTTTGCTTTAAGGCATTTATGACTTTTTGTTGCCGCTGGGAACGGGCGAAGTCCGAACCTTCCGGCCCGGCTGCGTGGCGGGAACGGGCAAATTGCAAAGCGCGTTCGCCGGCCATGTGTTCGGTGCCTTGCTTAAACGTGAGCGGCGGCAAATACCCTTTGGTGTCCTTATGGAAATCGTCGGGGAAAGTGTAATCGGTAAAGGTGCGCTCCACATAAACGTCTACGCCGCCAACTTGGTCTATGGCTTTGGCAAAACCTTTAAAATCCACTACGGCGAAGTAGGGGACTGTTAGCCCGGAAATTTTTTCTACCTGTTGGCGTGCCCAGCGTCCGGCCTCGTCCCAGTCTTTGTTTTTAGCATAGCCTTCGGCAAAGGCCGCGTTTAATTTGCGCTTGCCTAGGTTGTTTGGTAATTCTATTAAGTAGTCGCGGGGAATAGAGGTGAGGACTATTTCGCCTATGTCCGGACGGACTTGGGCTAAAATTATGGTGTCGCTCAAATAAGGCCCGTCGTGCCCTTCACCACCAATACCCAAAAGCAAAATATTTATTTGCCCTTCATCTTCGCCCTTAAGCGCCACATTGTTGCGGCCGGCACTAATAACTTGTTTTATTTTTTGGAAAAATGTGGTTTTTTGCCCCACAAAAATTTTACTGCTCAAACTGGAAGCGCGAAATGCCACATACCCACCCAAACCTATTATGCCTATTACAATAATAAACAGGACAAATTTAAAAAAGCTCCTGGTTTTTGGTTTTCCAGGGGTTGCCGTTAAATTAACCCGGTGGGGTTGGTTGCTTTGCACAGAAATTATAGGCCCGCGCGGTTGTTTGTTAGAAAAATCGTTCACAAGAATTAGCGGATAATGCTAGAGTTAGCTTTAGTATTATATAGAAAATATTGGGTTTCGTTAAGGCGCATTGAATATTTTAACATTTTATCATCCTATCATCTTATCACCCAGTAAATTAAACATATTTTGATAAAATGATAAGATGTTAAGATGATCTTTGATTTGCTTATTAGCCAAAGTTATGGTACAGTGTGTGGTAAAGTGTTTAGCTTTACTTGTTATTAGTCATATGGTCGCATAGCTCAGTTGGTTAGAGCGTTCCGTTCACATCGGAAAGGTCCCTGGTTCGAGTCCAGGTGCGACCACCATGAGTAGAATTAAAGGATTATTGTTTCTGAGTTTTATAAAGTACTGTTACAGTGCTAAGTGGCTAGTGCCTAGTGCTAAGTATCTGGAAGGGTTCAAAAGCTAATTATTAGGTATTTAGTCATTGGGTTTTGATTAGAAATTAGATATTAGGAATTAGAAATTGGTGTTAAAGGTTAAGGATCAAGGATAAAAGATAAAGGATGCTTTCCTACTTACTACCTACTAACCGCTACCTCCTAGTTTATGATTCTCGCTTCTTGTATCCCTGCTCTTGACGCAACCAAAAATATTAGTACAATTATTGTGTCCGCTTTTGATCTAGAATTTTTGTACTCTCTTTATGAATGTTGACCAAAACCAAAACCAAACTAACACTACCCAATCGCCAAACAAATCCGCCGGGTCGTCTGTGGGCGGTTTTATTTTGGATTTATTGGTCATAGTAGGCATAGCTATGGCTATTATTTTACCATTCCGCTTTTTTGTAGCCGAGCCGTTTGTGGTTTCGGGCACTTCTATGGTTCCCAATTACCACGACGGCGAGTATTTAATAGTCGACAAGCTCTCGTATAAGCGCCATGAACCGGCTCGCGGCGATGTTATAGTGCTTAAATATCCCAAAGACCCTAGCCAGTACTTTATTAAACGAATTATTGGCTTGCCTGGTGACAGCTTGGAAATCCAACAGGGTTATGTGACCATTTACACTCCCGAAAATCCGCAAGGTTATAGGCTTATGGAGCCATATTTGGAAAGCCAAACCGAAACCGTGGGCAGGATCCAGAAAATGAAGCTGGGCAGTGATGAATTTTTTGTCTTGGGCGACAACCGTACGGGCAGTTCCGACTCCCGGTTGTGGGGGGTATTGCCCCGTGAAAACATAGTGGGGCGGGCCTGGCTCAGGGTGTTGCCTTTGGGCAAGTTTGGCTTGCTAAAAACGCCGAGCTATGCGAATTAGAATCAAGAATCATGAATCAAGAATCATGAATTAGTAGGTAGCGGTTAGTAAGTAGTCGGGTAGGTCTGCAGTTCCTAAACGCTACTTACTAAACGCTAA
>CAYOXN010000096.1:0-4713 GCA_964407965.1 uncultured Candidatus Saccharibacteria bacterium | reverse complement strand
TAAAAACCACATGAGGCTCTGCTTCCTGGATTTTAGGCCTAGCCGCGTCTATGCTGGAACGGTATACCTCATAACCTTGCTCAACGAAATGCAAGCAGTATATTCGGTGCAAAACATCATCAACCCCAACAAAAAGCACCCGCCGCTGCGGCTTTACCGGCAGCTGTGCCAGAGACCGCAAATCAAATTTTTGTCTATGTATATAGGCCATAATATTTGGTTATTCCGTGGTTACCCTAATAACTTCGTCCATGGTCGTTTCGCCGCGTAAAATTTTAACCAACCCATCTTGCTTCATTGTTATCATGCCAAGTTTGGCCCCGGTCTCGTATAACTCATGGGACGACTTCTTGGCCAGCACCATATCTTGGATTTCCGTTGTAACCGGCAAGACCTCATAAATGCCGAACCGGCCCTGATAACCTGTCTTCCCGCATTTTTCACACCCTTCACCTTTAAACATTTTAACCACGTTCCGCTCCAATCCCTGGAAATACTCTTCGGGTATGTTGGTAAGGCCTTTTTTTATTTCCTGTTCCACAGCTTTGGTAACGGGTATTTCCACCTTACAGCTTGGGCAAATTTTACGGACAAGCCTTTGGGCCATGACCACATTGACCGAAGCGGCTAAGAGAAACGGCTCGACACCCATGTCTATCATGCGCGGCATGGCGCCAATGGAGTTGTTGGTGTGCAGGGTTGAAAAAAGCAAGTGGCCGGTAAGGGCGGCATGCACGGCAATTTCACAAGTTTCTTTGTCACGGATTTCACCGACCATTACGACGTTCGGGTCTTGGCGCAAAATACTCCTCAAACCTGCCGCAAACGTCAATCCAATATCCGGGTTTATTTGGCTTTGGTTAACGCCTTGTATAAAATATTCAACAGGGTCTTCCAAGGTGACAATGTTCACCGACGGGGTGTTTAAAATGGAAAGTATGGAATAAAGGGTCGTAGATTTACCGCTTCCTGTTGGACCGGTTATAAGGAATATGCCGTGGGTTTTCTTTATGTTTTCATTTATCCATTGCAGGTTCCGCGCCCGTATACCCAGCTGTTCCAGCGTGGGCACACTTCCCGTCTTGTCGAGGATACGCATGACAATTTTTTCGCCGTAAATGAGCGGTAAAATTGAGACACGTAAGTCCACCGCCTTCTTGCCCACTTCCATATGGAAACGGCCGTCTTGCGGCAAGCGGGATTCGTCTATTTTTAAATTGGAAAGTATTTTTATGCGCGTGACTATGGCGGCATGGACATTGCGCGGGAGCATGAGGCTGGTATGTAGTATGCCGTCAATGCGGTAACGGACGCGGACGTCTTTTTCCGAAGGTTCAATATGGATATCGGAAGCGTTGCCTTCTATGGCATTTGAAAGTATAACGTCGACTATTTTAATTATTGGCGCGTCTTCAATAACCTGGGGCTGCGCGGGTTTTTTATCTACTATAGTCGGGTGTAAAGACTCTTCTGTCTTCTGTATATTTTTCAGGGCTTCCCCGACTACCCGTTTCAAGTTCTTTTTCCTGCCCAAGGCAACATCGAGAGACGATTCCGAAGCCAAAAATAATTGCACTTGCAAGTTTTGTTTTTGGCCCAAAAATTCCAATGCTTCCAGCGCGGCTAAGTTGGACGGGTCTATTATGGCAACTTTTAAGGTGTTATCCTGAAGTTCAAACGGGGCAAAGTTATAGAAGTTAATGGACTCCGTAGGAATTAAACCTAAGACGCTCGGGGGAATTTGCAATTTCCGCAGGTCTATATACGGGATATTAAAAAAAGCAGCTTTAGCCTTCGTCAAATCCTCTTCCTCCAAAAACTTTTGGGCTAAAATAATTTGACTGGAATTGAGACTGCTGTTCTTTTGCAAGTTTTCAATTGTGGCAATTTGTTCCGGTTTTAAAAAACCGTTAGCCACCAAAAATTGCTCAAAACCTTGGGGGGTAGTATTGGTTGTGGTGGGCGGCTGGGGGACTGCCATGGCTATAGGGATTAAAATTCTTGGAAGGTAAACACTGGGTGGTTTAACGGTTCCCCGTTTCGCGCGTTTGTGCCTTAACGAGGTCTTTTTCCAACACCCCTACTTCGGTGGTGGTATTTACTTTGGGGTATTCAAATGCATTAAACCGCAAAGGTTGTTTATCCAAGACTTTTTTAAAATCTAAACTGGTCCCATAAGGCAAAATTTCCGAAGGGTTAGTAACAGTGCTGCCTCCGCTAGCCGCAGGCGTAGCGGTGCCGGGCAATGCACTGGTGTCCAAAACAGACGGGGTTTCGCTCCGGTTTTTCAAAAAACCGTTATACAATACAAAACCCGATGCCAAGAAAGCCGCTACAATAACAAGGATCTGTATGGTCTTCTTATTCATAGTAGTACGTAGTTAGGCTGAACTTAAAATCTATAATGTTATCTTGGGTGCCGGTAATGTCCAAAGAAGAAATATCTATAATTCTCGGGTGAGTCTCTATATTTTTCAAAAATGCCTGGAATTGTTCAAAAGTCCCGGAAAGGGTGACATTTGCGGTAAGTTGGCGCACGGTCCGCTGCACCCCATAGGGATTTTGGGCAATAGTCACATTGCCGGCCACTATGGCCTCGGGACCCGTATTGATGCTTATGTTGCCAATAGTCATCCCGGATATTTGGCCATACCGCTCTATAACTAAGTACAATCGGCTAATTTGCGGTTCCAGCGGCAACGCTTCATTGAGTTTTGGAATTTCGTCTTTTTCGTTTAACTTAAGCTGTTTAAGCAATGCATCAAGTTGGGCTTTTTTCTCGGTTAAAGTAGCAGCTTCCTGCTCTACCTGCGCCAGCCTTTGGTGCGCAACCTTGACTTCCGCAGCTTTAGGGCTTAGCAAATACCAATAAAACAACCCGGCCGCCACCAAAACTATAACCACTTCTATAAGGGTGTTTTGGTATGGCCTTACCACCTGAGTGGCCGATTTTAAAATTGGTTTTGATTTGAGTGGTTCCATGGTAATTATTTTGTAGCATCGCCACCGGAAGCTTTGGAGGCGTCAGTTGGCTTATATTTAAGCAGGCTGGGATCGTAATTTAATCGGATATCAAATTTTGTGGAAAGCCCGTCGCCACTCTGGATACGGTTTATTGGCCCTATGCGTAAATTCACAAAATATTTGTTAAATTTGGGCGTATCATCAAAAACTTGGAGAAATTTGTCTAAATCTTCAGTGGTAGGCACCACTACCGAAAGCGTTAAATTACCGTCGGACAGGCCTTTTATGGAGACATACGACGCGTTTTTCAAAGTAACTTTGGCCAGTTCCGGAATAAGTTGCGACCAGTACAAATGCGTGTCTATTATTTTACCCAACTCTTTAAGTTGCAATTGCCTCACTAACACTTCTTGCCTGCCTTTGTCTTTGGCTATATCCGCCTTTTGTACCGTAACTTGCTGCTCCAGGGACATAATTCGCTTGGAAGTAGAGCGGTTGTCATTCCACAGCCAGCCGTAATACGCTAAGAGCAAGACAAATCCTAAAAGGCATACCCGAAAACCCCAAGTAATTATTTGGTCAAAAGAGGCAGGTGAACTGTTGGTTTGTTTTAACAGGTTTATTTGGGCCACAATGTTGTTTTTGGCTTGTGCGGCTTGCGGGCATATGGTGCACTGTGCCATTCACAAGCAGCTGTTAAGTTATTCTTTTCGTAAGGCCAGGCCGATGGCAACCGGTAAGTTTAAGGCATAACGCTTTAACACCGGGGCTATATCTTGCGTATACGCCACTACTTTGAGCGGATCCCCCATTTCCACAGGCAATTGCAGGTCAGAAAAATATTCTACCAGTCCCGGCAGGCTGGAACCGCCGCCAACCAAAATTATTTTTTCAAGGCTCACGCTCCTGGTCTGGTATATGGTGAGCAGTTGGCGAATTTCGTTTTTTATAATGTTCAAGACAGGCTTAATGGTTTCGGGAATAAAGGTCGTGGAAGTTACGCCGAAATCTTTCTTAAATTGTTCGGCACGAACAGGGCTTATGTTAAGCGCCTGGGCAATCTTATTGGTAATAGTATCGCCGCCAACATTTAAATTCCTCGAGAGCCTCAGTAAACCATGTTCTATAATATTTATGCCCGTACCTCGTGCGCCTATATCTATTATAACACAGTTCGAGGCCATATTCCCTATGAGCGAACGCAAGAGGGCAAGTGCTTCTATTTCCCCTGCTAGTGGGACCAGGCCGGCCTGTTGGAGCATGCGCATATAATTTTGGGTAATAAGTTTTGGGACGGCGGTCAGCAATATTTTTTGAGTGTTTTCCTTGGCTTCGCTGCCTATTACCGACCAGGCCAAATCTATTTCGGAAAGCGCGAGGGGCACATATTTCTTAGCCTCAAATTCCACCGCTGAATCAAGCTCTTTTTCGCTCATATTCGGCAATTCTATAACCGAAATAAACACCGCGCTGTTAGGAAAACTTACTATGCACTGTTTTGCCGTTACCCCGGCTTTGGCCAATAAAGTCTTGAGCAATTGGGCCATATGGCCAATGGCTTCAGTTTCGTCACCCTTGCCTGAAAGCTGGTATGGCGTATTTACCATGCCATAAGTTTCAAGTACCGGCTGGGAGTCGTGGGTTACTTGGGCTATTTTAATGTTTGCCGTACCTATGTCTATGCCGACTATAGATTTTTTCTTGGAAAAAAACATTTAGGCAGTGGTTTTTTGTTTCAAAAATTCATTT
>CAYOXN010000095.1:3676-4733 GCA_964407965.1 uncultured Candidatus Saccharibacteria bacterium | reverse complement strand
GGAAGGCAAAAAAATCGGCGCGCGGGTAGCGGTAGACGAATATGAAAAAGACAACCTCTCCGACTTTGTTTTATGGAAACACCATAATCCGGAAACCGACGGCCAAATATTTTGGGACCACCCCGCCTTAGGCAAAGGCCGGCCCGGTTGGCATATAGAGTGTTCTGTCATAAACTACGCTGCCTTTGGGGGCAAGACAACCGATATCCATACCGGCGGGGTAGATTTAATTTTCCCCCACCACACCAACGAAATAGCCCAAAGCCAGCCGGTTACAAAACCTTTTGTAAACACCTGGTGCCACAGCGAACACCTCTTGGTAAACGGTAAAAAAATGTCCAAGAGCCTCAATAACATTTACACCTTAAAAGACTTGGCAGCGAAAGGCTTTTCGGCTTTGGATTTACGGTATCTGTTTTTAAACTCTTCGTTCCGTAACCAGCAAAATTTTACTTGGGAAAGTTTGCTTGCTGCAAAATCTGCCCGTGAAAAAATTTGTATTCAAGCTCAAGAAAAAATCACATCCGCGAAAATTAAGGATGCTTTAGAGAATGATTTAAATGCGGCAGAAGCCTTGGCCGCTTTATGGGAATCCCCCACTTTGGCTGCAGAGGATTTGTTGGGTATTGGCTTAGGAGAAAAATCAAATATCGAAATACCGAGTAACGTACAAACGCTTTTGGATAATCGTAAGCAAGCCAAAGAAGCAAAAGATTATACAAAGTCAGATGAGTTGCGGCAGCAAATAGAAGCTTTAGGTTTTGAGCTTATGGATACGCCTGAAGGGCAGAAGGTTAAAAAGCGCATAAATATATAACCTATTTAAGCCCCCTCCCTACCACGGGAGGGGGCTTTTGTTTTCCCCCCTTCATTCACCGCATATCCCCTCTTTAGTCAAAAAACCCCTGTTTTTAGGGGTTGGAAGGGGGGTGAAAAACAGGTATAATGAGGTACAGGGATTAGGTGCAAAAGTCAGCGTCTAGCGGTTAGTAAGTAATAGGTAGGTAAAATATCTTTTATCCTTAACCACTAGCATTAATTCCTAATTTCTAATATC
>CAYOXN010000095.1:0-3666 GCA_964407965.1 uncultured Candidatus Saccharibacteria bacterium | reverse complement strand
ATTGTCAATAAAGTAGCTTTCGGCCCTGACAGTAATTGTTTATTTATTTGTTGTTTGTTTCGATTTTATTCTTTGTGTTTTATATTTTATCTCTAAAATTCAGCGGCATCTGTGTTATCCGTGCATCCGTGAATTTAACCTAAAACCTAACTCCTAACTCCTAACAAAATGGCTGATAATTCTACAATCCAACGTGTGCCGCCGCAAAATTTGGAAGCGGAAATGTCCGTGCTTGGCGCCGTACTAATGGACAAGGACGCGCTAATAAAAATAGCCGACGTGGTAAAGCCGGAAGATTTTTACGACCCAAAACATAAATTAATTTTTGAAGCTATTTTACATTTGTTTGAACGGAACGTAGCCATAGACATTCTAACCGTAACCGATGTTTTGGAGTCTAAAAAAGAGTTGGAAAAAGTAGGTGGCAGCAGTTACCTGACGCAGTTGGCTAGCTTTGTGCCCAGTGCCGGCAATGTGTTGTATTATGCGCAAATAGTAAGGAAAAAAGGGGCGCTGCGTCGCTTAATCCATACGGCCGGTGAAATTAGCAACTTAGGTTTCCAAGAAGATGAAGATGTGGAAAATGTGCTCGACAAGGCCGAGCAGATGCTCTTTTCCGTTTCCCAGCAGAATTTAAAACAGAATTTTGTTTCCATAGCTTCGGTTTTGCACACGACCTTTGAACGCATAGACGAACTGCACAGGGACCAAAATAAACTTCGCGGGCTTTCTACCGGTTATTTTGACCTTGATGACAAATTGGGCGGCTTGCAAAAGTCTGACCTTATAGTTCTGGCGGCCAGGCCTTCCATGGGTAAGACTTCGTTTGCCTTGGACATGATGCGCCATATAGGGGTTAACAGCAAAGTGCCGGTAGCAATATTTTCCTTGGAAATGAGCAAAGACCAGCTGGTTGACCGCTTGCTTTCTTCCCAGAGCGACGTAGACCTATGGAAAATCCGCACCGGGCATTTGAATGACGAAGACTTTGAACGTCTGGGTGAAGCCATGGGCATTCTAAGTGAGGCGCCTATTTTTATAGACGACGCCGCAGGCAGCAATATTATGGAAGTGAGGACAAAAGCCCGGAGGCTCCAGTCAGAACACGGCGTAGGGCTTATTGTGGTTGACTACTTACAGTTAATGAGCGGCCGTAACACTGACAACCGCGTACAGGAAGTTTCGGAAATTTCAAGGAGTCTTAAGATACTTGCCCGCGAACTAAATGTCCCGGTTATAGCCTTGTCGCAGCTGTCCCGCGCTTTGGAAAACCGTCCCGACAAAGTGCCGCAGCTGGCAGACTTGCGTGAGTCGGGTTCCATAGAACAAGACGCAGACGTGGTTATGTTTATTTACCGCGAAGACATGTATAAAGGCAAAGAATCCAAACGGCCCAATATTGCCGAAATCCATATTAAAAAACACCGCAACGGTCCCACCGGCCAGATAGACTTATTTTTTGACGCCTCTAAAACCTCGTTTAAAAATTTGGACAAAACTTTTGATGTTTCCCCGCAGTCGGTAATGCAAACTACGGCAAGTGACGAGTCGCTTGCCAGTTAAGAATTACTCAATGAGGTGTTTTACTTTGTTAGCTAGTAATTGAGTTATACGCTTTTCGGCGGAGCGGCGCGTATGGGCAAGCTCTTACGGTAGTCGGTTACGCAGTGCGTATAGAATAACGTGTCGTTCACCGTGACGCGCAGCGCTGCCGAACACCGTTAAACGGCCAGTAATTCGTAAAAGAAAATATGCTCAAACTCCCCTCTTCGTTACAAAAACTTATCCAGGAATTTTCTAAGCTGCCGGGTATAGGCCCCCGTTCTGCCCAGCGGCTGGCTTTTTATTTGCTTAAAAAAAGCAAAATAGACACCGACAGCCTGGCGGCGGCCGTGGCCAATGTACGGGCGGGTGTAATTTTTTGTTCTGTCTGCCATACTATGGCTGAAACCGACCCGTGCAGCGTATGCAGCGACGTCCACCGCGACCATGCGCTTATTTGCGTGGTGGAAGAACCGCTCGACGCCATTGCCCTGGACAAAACCGGCGAATACAAAGGCGTTTTCCATGTGCTCAACGGCGTGCTTAATCCGCTTGAAGGTATAGGGCCGGAACAACTCAACATTGAAAATTTGCTCGGCAGGATACGGAATGCGCCAAGTCCTGTGCGGGAAATTATAATTGCCACAAACCCTTCCCTGGAAGGCGAAACTACTGCCATGCATTTAACCAAGCTTTTTAAGGAATATAACCAGCAAAGCGGAAATAACGTCAGGGTTTCCCGCATTGCCCGCGGCCTGCCCATGGGCGGTGACCTGGAATATGCCGACGACATTACCCTAACTCGAGCGCTCGAAGGCAGGAGTGAATTTTAATTTTATGCATATAGTTGAAATTGGCGGCGGATGGACGCCATTTTTTATGCGTTATTATATAAAGCTCTCCCCGCACACCCACTACAGCCTTATTGAACGAGACGAGGCTGGCTTAAGGCGAAGCCGGGAAAAAATAACTCATTCACCCGAATATAATTTTCTCATCCGCCAAAACCAGGTGTGTTTTCATTTGTTGCCGAATTCCTCCCACCTCGATCCGAGCATGCCAGAATGTGGGTATGATGAAGCAGTATTAAGTAATGTATTAAGCGCGCCGCTCTACCAAAAAATTTCCACAAGTCCCGCAGATGAGGATGAGCAAAAGCATTTGGAAGTAAACAAAAAAATACTAGACCACGCTTTGGCACTCGTTAAGCCGGGCGGCAGCGTGCGCGTATATACGGACATTAAAATTTACGGCCCCCGCGCCTGGCACAGTTTTTTAAAATCCCCAGACTATTCCTGGACATTAGATGAGCAGGAAACTAACAGGCTTAAAGCTTTAAATACCTGGAAATTGCAGACCGGCACTTATGAAGCAGGTTTTAAAGAAGAGGCTCTAACCGAGCCTGTCGTATACACTATCATAAAATAAAAACATCCCCCGATTTTTCGGGGGATGTTTTATATTACGCTTTGGTAATTTCAACTTCCGTGAATTGTTGGCGGGCGCCAATTTTCCTACGATATTTGCTTTTGGCTTTGTATTTTAAGACATGTACTTTTTTGCCTTTGCCTTGTTTGAGGATTTTGCCTTCAACTACGGCGCCGGAAATAAAGGGTTTGCCCAACTGGTGAGTTGAGCCGTCTACGGTAAATAAGACTTTATCGAATTTAATGACTTCACCGGCTTCGCCTGCAAGCTTTTCTACCTGGATTTTGTCGCCTTTGGAAACCAAATACTGCTTTCCGCCGGTCTGGATAATTGCGGTCATATCTTGAAACTTAATAACGTTATGATATAGGGGTCTGCTGTAGTATACAAAAAAAAGCGGCTGGCGTCAAGGCCAGCCTACAAGCTACCGATCCAAGCACTCCACCAACCTAATGGGTTTAGAGGGGTAAAAAAGGAGTTTGCCCTTTTCAATTATTTTATATTCCCCTCCTTCTGTTTTGACGACAGCCCAGAAAACGCACTGGTCGCCCTCCAAGGCATAATTTTGGTCACGTATGGCTAGGTTATCGCCAAAATTGGTTCGGGCTACAACCCAAAACGGGTTAACAGCCCCCGCAGGAAACACGGAGCCTTCTAAAGGCATAACTATCCCCCTTCTTTTATGTGTGGATGTTT
>CAYOXN010000094.1:0-4762 GCA_964407965.1 uncultured Candidatus Saccharibacteria bacterium | reverse complement strand
GCCGCATATGCTTGACGTCCATAACGAGCCCTTGGGTTTCGCTTTCCAGCTTTTCTATTTCTTCTGCCTCGGGGGCATAACTCGGATCATACAAAAAAGATGCCTCGTGTTGTATGGATGCCACCGAAATGCCCAAGTAATGGTAAACCTTGCCCATGAGCGAGGCTTGCCAGCGGGCCAAATAATCGTTAACCGTAACCAAATGTGCGCCTTTTCCGGCCAATGAATACAAAACCAGCGGCAAAGTAGCGGTAAGGGTCTTGCCTTCACCGGTTTTCATTTCCGCTATTTTGCCCTCAGCCAAAGCAAACCCGCCCACAATTTGCACGTCGTAATGGAATTGGCCAATGGAGCGCTTGGCCGCTTCGCGGGTCAATGCAAAAACCCGGGGGGCTATTTGCATTAAATATTCCTGGATGGACTTGTACAATTCGCCCGGCGTTTTGCCTTCGCTGTGTTTTTCTAAGTCTAAAATTTTTAGCTTGAAATCTATAATTTCTTGGCGGATTTGCTCCTGGCTTAGACCGGCTATTTCTTCTTTAAAGCTGTTCACCTTAGCCAATGAGCTGCCGTAAGTATCAAGCGCTGTTTTATTAACACCAAAAATTCTTGTAAAAATAGACATAAATATAAGGTAAATTTGCTTTCTGACAGTTAAGTATAGCCCACATAGTATACCAAAAAATAGGCCTAATGGCTAGCGGATTGGAGGCGGGATTTAGTAGGCAGGCCTGCAGATGGTCATTTTAGCATTTTATCATCTTATCATTTTAACATTCACACAGATCCACCGATTGTACACGGATAAACGGATGTCTACCGATATCTAGAATCCGTAGGTATCTGTAGATCCGGATCCAATCCGTAGATCCGTGTAAAGGTTTAGTAGAGAGCTAAACGCTAATTTAGTATTTTGTATAATAAAAAAAGACGAGCCGAGGCTCATCTTATAACTTCTATGTTGCGCTGGAAGCATTTCCAGGTTAACACATGCCGGTGGTCCGTAATTGAGAAATGGGGTGCGCTCTGGTACTTTAAGGTAACGACCAGTCTGGACGTCTTGGGATCGACTGACTGTATTTTCCCCACAGCATCAAGTGGGACATGGCGCCCGTTTGTGCTGAACGACTCAATTACTTTTATAAGCGCCCCGGGTAAATGCACAACTTTCGGATCTACCGTTTCTATTTTCTTCCTTTTGGTTTTCATATAAATACCTTACGGCAAACCCAAACCTTTGTCAACTACTGTACTAGTACGCTAGTACATACGGAAAACATATTTTTGGTGAAATTGCAGGTTGCCGGAAGGTTTTGCGTGTGCTATTGTACTAGTACATTAATGCATAAGGCTTTAACGATATGCACTACAAGCATGAATATGGTGAGGAATTGGAGGAATTGCTCATTAAGGTCTCCAAAAATAAAAAATTGTTAAAGGAATTTTTGTTCGATTTGCTCTCCCCTGCCGAATACAAGGACTTAGCCGTCCGCTGGCAAATAGTCAAACTGCTCGACAAAAACGTTTCCCACCGCGACATAGCTACCAAACTCAAAGTCAGCGTAGCTACCGTAACCCGGGGCAGCCGCGAACTTACCAATAAAAAAGGCGGCTTTAAAAAAGCGCTTTCACTATAAAAAACACCCTTCGCCCGCACGAAGGGTGTTTTTTAGTCTATTTCGACTATTTCATTTATGACCCCGGAATTACCCACTACAATAATTCGTTCAATTTTAGTAACCACGTGATCATTCTCAATACGCCTTATGCGCAAAACAAATTTTCCTTTCGGGGCTCTCAAGAAATACCGACCATGCACATCCGTAGAGGTCCGGCCAACTACAACCATAGGCAAGCGTTCGTGTGATATTTCAACAATTAAGCCAGCTACAGAAACCGATTGGCTTACAATTCTTCCCCACAAGTTGCGGTGAGGAATAAACTTGCGCACATAGGCCAATATGCCATAAACGCCCAAAGATAAGGTTGTAATTAAATTCGGCTTGGCAGCAAAAATTATTGCTGTGACCAAACAGCCTGCCCAGAAAAGTGTTGAAATACCATGTGCCAAAGCCTTTTCAGCAGTCGGGTAAAACTTAACTATCCTTTGCTTGTCTTGTTGGTTCCAGTCGAAACCGACCGGATCCATTGGAATGTTTGGTGCAATTAAACTGGGGTTACTGCCTAACTGCAAAAGTTGCCCATGGTATAAATTTTCAAACATCCCATCCTGGGCGCCTAAGACTTGAGATGATGGGAACGTATAGTTTGTTTTCTTTACCCGAAGCAAATATTTTCCAGGACGGTCCAAAAACCCATAATGCCCGGTTATGTCCGTTATTGACTGCTCAACGACTTTGCCTGTTTGTATGTCTACCAGTTCCACAATAGCTGGATCGAGTGGCTGCTTAGTTACGCTGTCATACACGGTACCCCAAAACCTGCGTTTTCGCCTTATGCCTAAGCTTACCAGCAAGGATTGCAGCCAGGCTATAAACATTAACCAATATTCAGACAACAAGATGCTAATATGCCATACCCCATGAGTTGCAATAGAGTACTCTAAACTTACCAATGTGGGCGCTAAAGCTACGCTACCCACGGTAAAAGCGGTGGTAATTGAAAAATCCAGGGTATCAGGTTTTAACATACCTAACTTTATGGGTTTTTCTAAAACCGTTAGTAAGCGATCGGCCAAATTATCCAACGGATCCTTAACGAGGATATCAAACATCCTTAATCCGGCACTTACACCTTGTTGGGCAGCATTAGCAACCGATGAATAAGCCCCTTCCGCCCCATTATTTAAAGCGTCTGCGGCATTATTTATAATATCGCCTATAACCCCTCCAATGTCCGAGCCGGGATTTACAATAGGCTCGACTGTTGTTGACGTGCCACCACTTGAACCTCCCGAATTACCTATGCTTCCTTCGTCGGGCGGTAATGCGGGGGGCGAAGTTGAGGGCTGCGGAGTAGGCGGCTCTACTGGTGACGGGTTAGGTGAGGGAGTAGGGGCTGGTGTCGGAACAGGTGGAGGAGTAGGGGTCGGTGTAGGTGAAGGCACAGGTGTAGGTGTAGGTGCGGGTGTGGGCGTTGGCGGTGGTACAGGGGTTGGGGTAGGAGTCGGCGTAGGTGATGGAGCAGGGGTGGGAGGTATTACCGTTGGCTGGGCTACATAGACTAACAAGTCCGAAACTCCCCACAAAGTTCCGCTCGTGGCCCAGACACGGGCGAGGTAAATGCCTGGGAAAGAATATTTGCAAAGATTTTGGACTATAAGCGGGTCACCATTTTTATTTTTAAAGCTCCGCTCATATACCCCATCGTTATTACAGTCAAAATCAAAATTAATTTTAGCCGATTTGGGCATTATAACTTCGGCCTTAAGGCTTATTGCTTGAGTAGTGGAAGTAATGCTTATAACCGGTTTTGACCATGTTAACAAATTCACGGATCCCGAGAGGGTTATGGGGATAGTTGCCGTCGGCGTCGCAGTCCCCCCTCCGCCCGAATTGCCATTGCCACCGCCCGAATTGCCAGGCGGGGTTGGTATTCCCCCTCCGCCACCGCTGGAATTACCATTGCCATTCCCGTTATTTGAATTAGGACAGGCATCTGTAGTTTGCGATATTGTAGAGTTCGCGGTTTCTACTCCAGCCGAATTTCTGGCTTTTGCGGTAAAAGCATACGTTGTACCGCATGTCAAGCCTAAGAATGAAGTTGAAGTGGCGGTAATCCAGCCTGTACTCGTTCCCACAGTAGTATTGGTTACGTAATATTCCGTGCCAAAAGGGTTTAGTCCTGCAGACCATGTAAGCCCCATACTTGTTTGGCCTAAGGCATTGGCCGCAAAACCCGAAGGGCTTGCCGCAGGCGTTGTAGTACTTACAGTCGTAGTTGCCGTAATTATGTTATCCCCGTTTCTCGCCACAACATGGAAAGTATAGGCCGTATTCGGTAACATATTAGAAAAACTGGTTGTGGTTGCCGTTGACCAGCCTGTACTTGTGCCCGTGGTATAGTTTAGGGCGTAATAATTGGTACCATTGGGATTACTATTCGCAGACCAGCCTAAAGTGGCTGTAGTAGTGCCAAGGGTTGTAACAGTTAAGGAGCTAACCGGATTTGCCAATGTGAAAGCAGAAACCACCGCTGTAGAGGCCGAAGAATTACCTACATCATAAACGTCTGCGTAAAAAGAATAAGAAGTGTTGGCCAATAAGCCGCTGGAAAGCCAAGACGTGCTAGAAGTTGCAGAAGAATTTGTCCCTAGCGTTGAATTATTAAAAACATAGGGCAGTACAGCAAGGCCGGCACCTGCATCGGAAGCCCCGGAAATAGTTGCCGTAATCGAAGCATTTGAGTTAACGACGAGCGATAAACTGCCCGAAGTTGGCGGGGTGGAATCCACTATCATGCGCAAGGTATGATAATTTGAATACGTATTCAAAACTGTTCCGCTACCTTGGACCACACGGAAATAGTAAAATGTATTTTGCGCTATATTTTGCGGGTTTAATACAAAATCCCATTCCACGGCAGAATTGCCTAAAATAAATGCGGTATTGGTTGCAGTCGGGTTAGATTCCATATACGTGCCGCCTGCCGTAGAGGAAGGGAGCAAGAAACTCGAAATGCCAGTGCCGGAAGCCACCGAAGCGTTATT
This sequence comes from uncultured Candidatus Saccharibacteria bacterium, assembly GCA_964407965.1. Classification (GTDB taxonomy): domain Bacteria; phylum Patescibacteriota; class Doudnabacteria; order UBA920; family UBA920; genus CAZPRQ01. The sequence goes on along the minus strand of CAYOXN010000094.1, from coordinate 93 downwards.
ATAAAATTGCCAGGGGGAATAGTCGGTAGCCGGACCCATATCCTCTTCGGAAGCAAAACTGCTCACCGGGGTCGTAGAAGCCCACTTCCTTAC
>CAYOXN010000093.1:0-4792 GCA_964407965.1 uncultured Candidatus Saccharibacteria bacterium | reverse complement strand
GACTTCTGAATTTTGCAGCTACTGGCCACTGTTCACTGTCCACTGATCACTAGTTTTGTTTTTCCTAAAACCTACCCGCCTGCCAACGCCTCGAAGCGTAGCTAGTGGCGGGCAGGACACCTAATACCTAAAACCTAAGTTAATAGAGTCCTAAAACCTAGAACCTAACACCTAAAACCTAATTTTTCTTGGCAAATGGTTAAAAACCGTATACTATAAAAATGTCCCCCAAGGAGGAGGACACATTTGGCACTCAACATACAAGTTCGACAGTCGGCGGAAGGAATTACTTTTGACCTGACTGGATCACTCACGAGTCCTCAGGACGGCAAAAAACTTCTTTCACTCGTGCACGCCCAAGTCTTTCCCAAAAATGGGCATTCCCCTTCCCCAGGACGCGCCATAACCGCGTGTTTAAATTTCCAGAGGTTAGCGGAAATGGACAGCCATGCCATGCAACCGCTTGAGGATTGTTTAAACCTCGTTACCCGCCATGGCGGCAGGCTGGGAGCATGCGGAGCAAATAGCCAAATCCGCAAATTACTTCTGCTGGGGTGTAACCCAGGCCGAAGGCTTGGGTTGTAATGTCCCCACCCCCACTAAGGCACTGCTGTATGCGGTGCCGATTTTTTATACAAAACGCAAGAAGACCGTCTTCTTGCACGGGACAAGAAAACGGTCTTCTATAAAGCTTTACTCGTTTGTCGTAAATTGGTTATCTTGGGAATTTTCCCCTCCCTTTCGCTGGCCTTCCTTGGAACCACGGCCGCTACCCCGGGCAAAATTGAATACTTGCATAAACATACTCCTCTCATTTACTGTTAATAATTCTTTTCCCTTACCTTTTGACGCACCCTAGGCCACCCCATTACTCCAACCAAAACCAGCCCCACGTAATTGCGGGCATGCTTTTGCCAAATGTGGCAAATAAAAAACGGGAAATAATTTCCCGTGTATGTAACAAGCCTATTTTGGCAAAAGTTGTTTAAGCTTGCCGTGGAGGGTGGCCACATGAGGGTCTTTTTGTAAAGCCGTAATGTATTTGGCTTCAAAGCCGTTACCTAAGTCTTGGGCCGTTAAAAGCCGGTTTATATAGGCTAAAAAATTCTCCCTTTCGCCAGAGTTGGCGGTTTTTTCATTTTCCAATAACCCGTCCAGTCCTACTATAGCCTCGGAAAGCCTTCTTAACCACTCAAAGTCGGGGTTATTTAAAACCAAGTCAAAAAGCTTGGCTGGAGCGCCCACGGGCCCATGTAATTCTTCGTACTGTTTTTGCTGGTAGGTAAGCAAAGCCTTATGGAGCTGGAGTAACAGCTCACGAATTTCATTTATGGAAGAGGGCATGGGAAAACAAGAATTATGAATCACGAATTATGAATCAAGTATAAAAAGCAAATAACTCATAATCCTCTACATAGTACCATAGAACTCACATTTTATATACACCACATACTAAGCTAGGTTTTAGGTTTTAGGTGTTAGGTGTTAGGTTTTAGGAAAAACATAACTAGTGATCAGTGGACAGTGAACAGAGGCCAGTAACTGCAAAATTCAGAAGTCAGTAATTAGGTATTTAGTCATTGGGATTTGATTAGAAATTAGATATTAGGAATTAGAAATTGGTGTTAATGGTTAAGGATAAAAGATCAAGGATTAAGGATTGCAGCCCATCTTGATTCTTAATTCTTGATTCTAGCTTCTGGACCTCTTTGACACTTTTTGCCCGTAATGTTATAATATGAGCCAAGACAAGTAACAAAACCAAGTGCTTAAAGCAAGAATCAACCATCAAATTAGGGCTTCAGATGTCCGGGTCATAAACGAAGATGGCGAACAAGTCGGGGTCATGAAATTGTCCCAAGCGCTTACTTTAGCCCAAGAAAACGGGCTCGACGTGGTAGAGGTCTCCCCTATGGCCAAACCGCCGGTAGTTAAGCTCATAGACTTTGCCAAATTCAAATACCAGCAAAAAAAGCTGGAACAGCAGCAGAAAAAGAAGGCCAAAAAAACTGAGGTCAAAACCATTTGGATATCGGTCCGCATTAGCGAACATGATATGCAAATAAAAGCCAAAAAGGTAGAGGAATTCCTCACCGATGGCGATTTGGTGAAAATTGAACTGCGTATGCGCGGCCGCGAGCAAGCCTACGGCGAACTCGGGCACAAGCAACTCCAGGCTTTCATGGGTTTTGTGACCGTCCCCTACCGTACCGAAATACCCATCAAACGCATGGGCGGCACTTGGTCGGTAACTATTGCACCCAGCAAGTAATTAAATAAAATTGACCAGAATTAAGTAAAATTAAATAAAATTTTACTGCACTGGTTTATACAATTTTACTTAATTTTATATATTTTTAATTAATTTTATTTATTTCTCATATGCCTAAAGTTAAAACCCATAAAGGGACAGCCAAGCGCATTAAGAAAACCCGCACCGGCAAGCTTATGTCCCGTGCCGTCGGCCAGGACCACTTCAACTCCCGCGAAAGCGGCAAGGTCACCAAAAACAAGCGCCGCGACATAGTCCTCCACAAAACCAATAACAAGCTCAAGAGCTTGATACCGTATAAATAAATTAAATAAAATTGACCAGAATTAAGTAAAATTACTTAAAATTTTACTGCACTGGTTTATACAATTTTACTTAATTTTATTTATTTTTAATTAATTTTATTTAATACCTCTTTATGACCCGAATAAAACGAGGCGTTGCTGCCAGCAAGCGCCGCAAGAACCTTCTCCGCCGCGCCAAAGGTTTTGACAACCGCCGCTCCACCAATTTCGTATACGCCAGGCAAGCCCTGTTAAAGGCTGACTCGTACGCCTACCGCGACCGCCGCAATAAAAAGCGCGACATGCGCGCCCTATGGTTGGTCCGCGTAAACGCCGCCCTCCGCGACAACGGCACCACCTGGAGCAAGTTTGCCGGCAAGCTTAAAAAAGAAAATATTGCCATAAACCGCAAAATGCTTGCTGAACTCGCCGTGAGGCACCCCGAGGTTTTTGACCAACTGGTAAAATCCTTGTAAAAACATATTTTAAAATCCCTCCCGAACATTCGGGAGGGATTTTTTTGCCTGGCTATTTGCCTAAACCTTTAAAGGGGCTTATTTTGCCGGCTGCTGCGGGGCTTGCTGGCCTTGCGGGTTGGCTTTGTATTCTTTAATGGCTTGGACAACCCGGCCGTCTTCTTTCAAGTCTTCCCAGAACAAGACTTGTGCGCGGTTAATGTGCATTTCATCTACCGGACCATGGAGTTCTTGGCCAAGTTTAACCAAGGAAATCTGCGGCTGCTGGTTAGCTTGCGCTTGCTGCTGTTCCGGAGTTCCCTGCAGGGGCTGCTGTTGGATAACCTGGAGGTAAAAAATGTCTTTTAAGGTAATGGTCTGGGAATCGGTACCGGAAACTTTACCGAAATACACTTGTCCGTTCGTTAAAAACACAGCTTGGTATTTGGTGCTCATGGTAGTGGCTGCACCTTTGCCGCCAAATAACTGTTCACGGAACAAAATGCCTAACACAACTATAACAATGACTACTAAACCCAAAACTATCCAGGGGAGCTTTGAAGATTTTGGGGTTTCTGCCGGGGCGCTTACCGTTGTCGTGGGTCGGTTTACTTTAATTTCATCTGACATAAATATGTAATCCTTCGCTTTCCTAGTGGAAAGAATAATTAGTTATTAATTACCTATGGCCTCCAAGCCTGGCGATCAACACTTCATCATTACCAATTCGGAAAATTGCATGGAATACTTAAAGTTTTGGCGGGCAAACACAACGAGCCGTTTTACAGCAACTTTACCCAGTAACACCAAACCTGCAACCAAAAACGCCCACATTCCCAAAGGCGCCAAAGGCTCAGGTGAGGGTATGCTAGCAGCTGCCTTAAATGGGAGAAAATATGCCGAAGGTGTGCTTACCACCAATACCGTTTGTACCAAGGCCACACCGAGCGGTTTTACGCTTAACTTTTCAGCTTGTGGCAAGGCTAGGTTTGGCCGCAAGGTAAAACAGGTGGCTGGTTGGTTAAGGTTTATGGCCGAAGCGTCCTGGATATGCTGAAATTGACCGGCGTGTGTAATATGGCAAGTTGCGGCAATTGGAAAAATAGCGCTGCTCGAAACCTGAGGAGTTGGCAATTCTGTAACTACATTTAGCGTGGGCTGTAATGTTTTAATAACCGTTGGTTCGCGGTTTAATGGAAAACCGGCAGGTTCGGCAAAAACTGCTTTTGCAAAAGGTGCAAAAAGCAACGAACTTGCCAATACTATTATGTAGAGAGTGTGGTTAAAAAATGTACGCACTTTTGTTTCTAAACTATCAAGATTCACTACATATAGTATAGCACACAAAAAAGTAAATTTCCCTCACAAATGAGCTAAAAAACGCGGTTTTTTCTTAGCAATTAACCGTCTTTTTTCCCCTCCTTAATTATCCACAGGTTTATGGCTATATGCCAAAAAGTAATCCGCTACATTTTTCTCACAAAAACTCCTTACTTTTTAAGTTTGACGAAAATTTAAGTAGAAATTACAATGGGATGAGGGGGTGGTAATTAGGGGAAATATCCTTTATCCTTCACACACACAAAGAATCAAGAAGCATGAATTAAGAATCAAGGCGGGCTGCAATCCTTAATCCTTGATCTTTTATCCTTAGCCATTAACACCAATTTCTAATTCCTAATATCTAATTTCTAAACAAAACCCAATGGCTAAATACCTAATTACAGACTTCTGAATTTTGCAGCTACTGTCCACTGTTCACTGTCCACTGATCACTAGTT
>CAYOXN010000092.1:0-4827 GCA_964407965.1 uncultured Candidatus Saccharibacteria bacterium | reverse complement strand
GATGGTAAATATGACGTCGTCTGCCGTAAAGGGTTTCTCGTTATGCCAGAGTACGTCTTTCCTGAGCTCTATGGTGTATTGTTTTTGGTCTTCGGATATAACCGGCATGGCCGCAGCCAATTCCGGTTTTAACGTACCTTGTTCGTCATAATCGTATAATGCGGAATACACTAGTTTAATAAGTGCGTAGTCTGTTTCTTGGTGGGCCAGGAGCGGGTTAATGTATGCCGGTTGCCCTACCATGCCTTCTATATAGGTACCACCAAAAGTTGGGGCCGGTTTGGTGTTGGCATACACAAAATTTATTACGCTCCATACCAGGCTGCCCAGGGCAATGACACCCAACGCCACTAAGGTAATTTTTTCCTTTTTGCCCATTAATGAAAAAGCTTTCCTAAAGTAGGAAAAGCGGAAGGATTTTAGGTGGCGAATTCCGGTAAGGACTTGCCGACTAAAGGTTTTTAAGTTGTGTATATGTCCGTTCACAGGGGTGTTGACTTCGCCTAGCCTAGCCGTGTGTTGGAAGGTTAAAGGCAGGCGGGTAAACAAATTACTTTACAAACAGGAAAGCAATATTAATTCCAACGAACAGGACGCCTAGGGTAATGGTGGCAAAGAATAACCATTTTTCAAATCCTCGGCGCGTTTGGACAATGTTACCGGCCCCGCCAAATACGTTGGACAAGCCGGATGATTTGTTTTGCAGGGCAATGGTTACAATTAACAGGGCCATTACAAGAATATTCAGGAATTGGAGGATTTGGTTCATTGGAAGGTTTAGTTTTAATGACTTGCACATTATACAAAAAAACAGCCCTTAGTGTCAATATTGGGTAATGGCAGTCCCATAGGTAAAAAATTCCACTGCCTTGCTATTTATTTTATGGATTTAAGAAACAAGTTCTATAAAATAAATTGCCATATGGAAAAATAGCGAAGATAAGTTTTTTGTTTTTGGTTCGTCAGCATTAAGCACAGTAATTATGAAAGGAACATATATGCAAAACGACCCAGAACGCCCGGATGGCGGCGGTGAAAATATAGAAGGCGCCGCAGGCCCTGACAATGCGGAAGAATAAATAAAAACCCGCTACACATTTCTTGTAGCGGGTTTTTTGTTCCCCTCCTCGCCCCGATGCAGCGAGGGGAGAGGATGTCCGTTATAAGGACAGGTGAGGGTGCAGTCTGGTTCATGCTTCACAGCTGGCCAGGTAAGGTAAATTTACAGGGCTTGCCGAGAGTTGGCTCCTTGCTACTGGAAAAAACCATAGAGTTGAGTATACTATGGGGGCAAGGAGGACGACGATGCTTGCATATTTTTTAGGCTGTGTATTGCTCAGCCTAGCCTATCTGCTAATAGGTGTTGGGCAATCCAACAACCTTCCGGCTTTGCTGTTGCCGATGGGTTTACTCTTTGTGTTCCCGTGCCTCAGGGCGGAATTTGTCTCCGTTCGAGATCGCTTTTTTGGGCGGAAATACGAGAAAGATGACGTGGGTCCCATAAGTCCTGACCTGCTCATGGTAATAGGGCTTATTGCCGCCGGCATTACGGCCTTGCCCATAGCTAGAAGTTTCACCCATGAACAAACTATCTTCCTATATGGGGTAGCCGGGTTGTGCTTGCTCTATGGCGTGTATGAGTGCGCTATGGGTAAAGGGCTGGTTTCCTCTACGGCAGAAATTAGCATTTCGGTATTGGTTTGCTGTGCGGGGGCTTGGCTTTTGCACGCCACGGTGAACGATCATAATGAGTCTCGCTTGGAAAACGCAATGTACATAAGTTGTGGGACTGTGGTTATGTACTTTGGGTGGCTGGGCATGCGCCGATGGGTTACCGACGCAACAGACAAACCCACATATCCGCCTGCGTCGACGCCTTGGCTGGCGTTTACCGCCATTTCAGTCTGGGCACTGCTCTGGCTTTTGCTTAATTACCCACTTCTGGTTTATTTCTTTGTGGGTATGCCGCTGGGCATGCTGTTTCTGTTTTCTGCAGTGGTTTTATTGGGTGTTTGCTTGGAGGAGAATATGCGAAAGATAATTCGCCCGCCTCGAGCGGGGGTGGGAACGTCACTGGTTATATGCGCGGGGATAATCTGCCTAATCATAGCATTCGCGAGCTGGCACGAACTCGCGCTCCATTACCGGTGGTCATTGTTGCTCAGCGGGATTGCCACGTTGCTCTTTGAAACCTTTGGCGGCTACTTAAAACCGTGGGCACGCCGGGAAAGAGGGTACCGATGAAAGCCGCAGGTTGGGTGGTTCTTTTGGTTGGAGCGTTCGTATCCGGTTGTGGATTATGGGCTCTCAATACGAGTACTCTCGACTGGGTAAGAATGACCTCAATTACCATGATAGGCGGGATAGTTGTGTATATTGGAGCCAGATTTCTCTGGCTCAGTGACTGAACAAAAGCGGGACGACGCGTCGTCCCGCATTTTTTATTAGAAGTAGATAATTTAATAATTTATAAATTAACAAATTAACAAAATAACACTAGTAGGTAGTAAGTAGTCTGGTAGTCGGGTAGGTCTGCAGTTCCTAAACGCTACTTACTAAACGCTAATTTCGTACTTTAGTTTCCTTTAGTATTTAGTAGAGGGTTTAACCCTAATTCATGATTCTTAATTCTTGCTTCTTGCAATTAAAGCGTCTGCTGTATTAGCCTCGCCAAATGTTCCCCGACCACTTCCGCCAGATCGTTTAAACTGGCCTTGCGGATGTTGGCCACGGTACCGAATTTTTGTTTGAGCAGTTTTTTGGTTTTCGGGCCTATGCCCGGTATGTCGTCGAGCGCAGACTTGACCGCTTGTTTTGACCTAAGGGCACGGTGGTAGGTTATGCCAAACCGGTGGGCTTCGTCGCGCAGGCGTTGGAGCAGTTTAAGTCCCGGTTGGTCGTGGCCTAATATAATAGGTTCCGATTTTCCCGGTAAAAATATTTCTTCTATCCTTTTTGCAAGTCCGATAGTTGGAATTTGGATATGGGAATTTGGGGTTTGTTTAGATATTAGAAATTTGGAATTAGACATTTCCAATGCCGCTAATGCGGCATTGAGCTGTCCTTTGCCACCATCTATCACAATCAAATTGGGCAATGGCCAGGTGTTTTCATTCTTGATTCCTGATTCCTGATTCTTGATTCTGTTGAGCCTTCGGCTCAACATTTCTTTCATCATAGTAAAATCGTCAGGTGTGGATTTTGTCCTTATTTTAAATTTCCTGTACTCGCTTTTTTTGGGCAAGCCTTGTTCAAACACTACCATGCTGCCCACCGCATTGGTACCTTGTATGTTGGAAATATCGTAACATTCTATACGTTGGGGAAGTTCGGGTAGGTTCAAAACTTCCTGAAGCTGGGTGAGGGCGGAATTTACGGCATCTAAATGCCCGGCTTTGGAATCGAGCCAATGCCTTAAATATTCTTCGGCATTTTGTTTGCCTAGGTTGAGCAGACCCTTGGTCTTACCTTTTTTGGCAATGGCTACCGTAACTTTCTTGCCAGTCCTTTCCTTGAGCAATTGTTCTATTAAAGTTTGGTTTACGGTTTCTTCGGGTATGTATACCTGCTCCGGTATATCCGTAGCTTCCAAATAATACTGTTCCAAAAATGTTTGCACTATATTTTTGTCCCCCTTTCCGTAGTCTTCCGTAGTTCCGTCTTTTTCTTTTCCGTATTCATTTGTAGATTTGTAGACATTTGTAGATCCGTGTTTCATTTGTAGATTTGGATGTTGCATTACAAAGTTTTCCTTGTCCGCTAACTTGCCCGCCCGGACTTTAAACAGGTTTATGCATGCATACCCAAAGTCGCTGTGGCAGGAAATAATGTCCCAGTTTACTTTTTTAGTCAGAATAACGCTTTGTTTTTCTTCTAAAAGTTCCAGTGCTTGGAGTTGGTCGCGTAGGCGCGCTGCTTTTTCGTATAACTTTTGGCTGGAAGCCAGTTTCATTTCCGCCCCTATTTGTTTTTGTATTTTTCTGCTGTTGCCCGACAAAAAATTACAAATTGTGTCCAAGTGTTTGGCATAGTCTTCGAGGCTCATTTTGCCTACGCACACCCCCGGGCAGCGGTGGAGATAATAGTAAAAACATGGTCGGCTGGAAACTTTTTGCGCCGAGCAGTAGGGGAATATGCGGCGGACTAAGTTTAAGGTATTGCGGATTTTATACGCGGCGCTGAAGGGACCAAAGTATCGGGCTCTCGGCGTCATTCCGAGGAGTACAGCCGAGGAGGAATCTTGCCTTAGTTTTTTAGATTCTTCGTCTCTCGGATGCACTCGGTCCTCAGCATGACGGTCAATGTTATTTTCTATTTTCCTAGCAATCCCAATCTGTGGAATTTCGGTAGAGTAATCTATGGTTATAAAGGCATAGTTTTTGTCGTCCCGGAGCATTATGTTAAAGCGGGGGAGATACTGCTTTATTTGGGTATTTTCCAGGTACAGGCTCTCCAGTTCGTTGTTTACCACGGTGTAGTCTACGTCTGCAGCCTCGCTTAAAAGGAAAGGAATTTGTTCGCGGGTGTCGTGGCCGGAAAAATACTGGGCAACCCGGGCTTTTAAATTTTTTGCTTTGCCAATATATAAAACCTCGCCGTCTTTAGCCAAAAACTTGTAGACGCCGGGCTTTTGCGGAAACTGTTTAATTTTTTCTCGAATGTCCATATGGTTATATTACCAAGCAGCGGTAGCTGGGGCAAGCAAAATAATTTGACTAAATTACCTATTTACGGTTAACTTACACTATCAATCCCACAAACAGGAGGGGGAATGATTGCGCTTATTAAGGTAAAGTTTTTACCAGGTAAGTTTATGCATGTCAAACT
>CAYOXN010000091.1:1395-4851 GCA_964407965.1 uncultured Candidatus Saccharibacteria bacterium | reverse complement strand
AGGGAAATATCGCTTCGGCAGTTTCTAGCCACTCCTCCGAAGGTGGAAGCAGCTAAACCTGCTTCCGGGAGCGGAAATAAGACTGAAGAAAACAATAATTCGCAAGCACCTAAAGCCGGAGGCCGGGATAATTCCCAACGAACTAGAAATAAACCGGCTAATAACGAGGCGGAAAAAGAATCTCAGACAGATACAGAGGGGAGCGACACTTCTAAAAAAGAAACTCAGCCAAAAACAGAAGTCAAAACTGCAAAAAACTTTGAAAAGTTTAGAGAAGAATATCCAAATATTCGTATTAACTTTAAGCAGCTAATATCCACAGATAAAAATTATGACAAAGAAGGCTTCTATGGCCGTGTTTTGAAGGTTTTCGAGAAGTTAAAAAAGAGTAAGAAGTTTGAAAAGGCGTTTCAAAAGGAAAATAATTATTTCATAAATTTAGGCCAAAGTGGAACTAAGCCCAAAAAAGCAGATAAGCCATACAACTATATTCTGCCCCACGACTTGTCTGTAGAACAAATGGTAGATTTCTTTTCAAACCTACCTGAGAAAGGCGGAGACCCAAAAAAAGCTTAAGCCGTAGAACAAAGGAATCCAGGGAAGCGGCTAAAATTACTTTAAGTAGGGTTGGTAACTACTCCGAACTTAACGCCCCAACCGAAGAAGAAGGAATGAAAAAATTTGAAGAGCTTACCTTCAAATTGTGGAAAAAGTTTGCGGTTTCGGGAAAATTTAAGACTGACAAAGAAGGTAATGTGTACATAAATAATCTCTCAGATACTGATGGAGAGGGGGCTTTGGCTTTGCTTAAAATGGCTGGTGTAGATACCAGCCATGTTAAATACGTAGCCCCTGGTAAGCACTTGGAAGATTATATAAATATAGATACAGGCAATCAAGATGGGGTAGTGGCTTCTTTGGACAATAAAACTGCTTTTTTTGACCACCACGGTAAAAGGTCTGTTAACGATACTTCTTCCACCGAATTGGTTTATAAGTCTCTTACCGGGTTAGGTTTGTTGGAAAAAACGCCTGCCTTGGACAAAGCTGTAAAGCTTATTACCCAAGAGGACAACCGTAGTTTTCCTAATGAAGAAAAGTATTTTAAAGAGCATTGGCACCATACCGTACTTGGTTTAATCCAGTATATACAATTGCCCAAGCTGGTAAAGTTTTTTGAAGAAGGCGGTTCGCCTACAGATATTCTAAATGAAAGCCAATTACAGTCTTTGGGTCTTCTGGAAAAAAGCCGTGAGGTGAAAAAGCGGGTAAAAGCTTCGTTAGAAGCTATGGAACAAATACGCCAAAAAGGGTTTGTTTTACATTCCAAAAAGTATGGTGACATAGCGGTTGATATTGGTAAGCGAGCAAACATTGGGTTTGTGGCTGCTAAAGCCTTGGGTATGGACGGGTATATAATTTGGAGTCCCAAAACCCAAAGTTTCTTTGTTTCTACAAACAAACCCATGGATATAAAATTGGCTCAAGGTCAACAAATACGCGAGACCATGTGGATTAAGCCAGCTAAAAATATAGATGGGCAAGATTTGGAAATAAGCTTGCAAGATATTGTGAATGAATTAAATGGGTCTGTGGGGGATGGACTTCGGAAATATTTAGAAAAGAATAAGTAGATATTTGTTTAGCTAATATTAAAAAACCGACTTCCGGGTTTTCCGGAAGACGGTTTTTTTAAAGTGGGTTTTTATTTTTTGTTCGGGTCTACGTTCTGGATGGGTGTGGTGTCTACATTTGCCGAAAGCAGGTCTTGGACTATAGCTATTATACTAAACGAAAGCAGGGCAATCACGACGCCTATGACCGCCCACTGAATGGACTTTTTAGCCTGGCCATAGGCTTCTTCGTTGCCTTGGGCGAGGATCATGCGGAAGCCGCCAATTATAATGGCTATAACCGCCCATGCGCCTATAAGGGCCAAGAAGCCTTTGCCTATATAGAGGAACATGTCTATAAGCGAGTCGGTAGGCAGGGGATTATAAAACTTGTCGTCTTTTTTTGTGGTAGATGTTGTGTTGTTAGTAGTAATTTGAGAAGTGGGGTTGGGAGTAGGTGTTGGTTGAACTGTTTGGCCTGAAGTACTCTGTACAGTGACTGGGACAGGTGTTGAGCTGGTCAAAGTTTGCCACGTATTTCCTGGTTTGACTTTTACTTGAGCAAAGATATTTGCTGCACCGTTAGAAAGTTTGCTTGTTGATACTGTACGGTTTATGGAGTATGTGGTTTGGTTAAATACAAAATCCATTTCATAATGATCTATTTCTCCTGCACTTTGATCATTTATGGCAATTACAAACTTAGTGGCCTGTGTGTAGTTCTCATAACAAACAAAGATGGGTGAACCATTTCCTGTTGACTGTTGTAACCCGGTAAAAGTTACATAACCCTGAACTTCCATAGTAGAAGCATTTACTGTCCGGTTGGGAATATTAAAATTTACAGTTGCCGCGCAGCCTGCAGCAAAAGTAGTAAATGGAATGAATAATGTAAAAATATTAATACAAATCCCAATAATAACTAAGGAGATAAATTTTATTTTTGCTTTCATGGATGAGGTTGTTATTTGCTTATATTTTACCACAGGATAAGCCAATAAGCCAATAACTGCAAGTATTATGAATCATGAATTAAGAATTAAGGTAAGAAATAAAGCATATTTTTAATTTAAAGGAGGTACTAACCTTATGTTTGTATTTCAGCATAATAAGCTTTCAAAATTGCCTTGAAAGGGTTTGGGTAATATAGTGGTAAGGGGTCGGTTTTAGCCTTTTCATGATTCTTAATTCTTGACTCTTAATTCAATTTGTAAATCCCCACTGCATATGCTATAATGCAACAAGTCCAGTACTTATGCGAGTGGTTTTCGGCCTAAACTAAGCCTAGCCCCATTCTTGATACAAAAACCCTTGGCATCAGTATTGGATACCCCCAAAATAAAGGCTGTCTGGAAAAAATTCCAGGGAGCCAATAAACAAAGATCAAAACACAACTTAACGCTCAGTTTCCTTCTAGCCTTAAGTTGTGTTTTTATTTTTTTGGAGATATTTTTGAATGCCAAAAAACAATAAAGATAACCGTTCTATGGAAATCAAACCCAAAATCGAGACCTTCGCCCGCATAAAAGTGTTGGGCATAGGGGGCTCGGGCACGAACGCCGTTAACCGCATGAGCCAGCTGGGCATCCGCGGCGTTGAATTTATTGCCATAAATACCGATGCTCAGGCTTTGCACAACAACCAAGCGGACCGCAAAGTCCATATTGGCAAAAACATTACCAAAGGTTTGGGTTCGGGCATGAACCCAGAACTTGGCCGGCAAGCCGCGGAAGAAAGCGTGGAAGAGTTGGAAGAAGTAATTGGCAATGCCGACATGGTTTTCATTACCTGCGGGCTCGGTGGGGGAACGGGTACGGGTGCGGCGCCGGTGGTGGCCGAGCTG
>CAYOXN010000091.1:878-1385 GCA_964407965.1 uncultured Candidatus Saccharibacteria bacterium | reverse complement strand
TTGAAGGCAGCAAGCGCAAAGAAGTAGCCGAGACCGGTTATGACAACTTAAAGGACCAGGTGGACGCTATTATTTCCATCCACAACGACCGCATACTGCAAATTATAGACAAGAAGACTTCGCTCATAGACGCATTTAAAACCGTGGACGAAGTATTGCGCCAGGGCATTTCTGGAATTTCAGATTTAATTACCACCCACGGCGTAGTGAACGCGGACTTTGCCGACGTGCGCAGCATAATGCAAGACGCAGGTACGGCGCTTATGGGCATTGGCCGGGCAAGCGGCGAGAACCGCGCTTCCGAAGCTGCCAAGCTGGCCATAAATTCTCCGCTCTTGGAGTTGGCTATAGACGGCGCCAAGGGCGTGTTGTTCAACATTACCGGCGGTCCCAACTTAGGCATGTTTGAAATAGACGAAGCCGCCAAAGTCATAACCAAGAGCATAGACCCAGACGGCAAGGTGAAGTTCGGTGCGGTTATAGACGAAGAGATGGGCGAGGAAGTCC
>CAYOXN010000091.1:0-868 GCA_964407965.1 uncultured Candidatus Saccharibacteria bacterium | reverse complement strand
GTTTGGCAGGCATGTCGTTTGTGGAAGAACCAAAAAAAACCATAATGCCCGAGGCGCGGCCGCAGCCCCAACAACCCCCGGTGCAAGAAGTAAGGAAGCCGCTGTTTAACCCCAAACCCATAGAACCCATTCGCAGCATGGATGAACCCGAAGACGAAACCCCGCCCCAGCAAAACTCCGGCGGTGACGACGAACTCGACATCCCGGCGTTTATACGGAAGAAAATGAAGTAAGTAAGCGAATAAGCTAGTAAGCTAATAAGTTTATAAGCTTAGAAATAAAAAAGCTGGTGAGCGATTGAGTAAAAAAATAATTTTAATACAAGCTGATCGGCTAATATGCGTAAGCATAGGGAGCATGGTCAGCTTTTTAAAATATAAAAATATGTCCATACAAAATTTTCAAGAAATAAATGCATGGAAAAAAGCACACGAATTAGTATTAATGGTATATAAGCTTACGAGCTTATATCCCAAACATGAAATATTTGGGCTCGTGTCACAGAGCAGGCGATGTGCGGTTTCAGTTCCTTCAAATATTGCAGAAGGTTATAGGAGGAATAGTAATGCAGATTCATTGCATTTTTATAATATGAGCCAAGGTTCGTTAGAAGAATTAAGATACCAACTTTTATTGGCAAAAGACTTGGGTTACATTCAGCAGGAAAAATATGACCAAGCCTCCGCTTTAGCAGGGGAGACGAGTAAATTATTAAACGCTTGGATTAAATCCCAAAAAAGTTTTAATTAGTGTTTAGTTATTTGCTTATTAGCTTTTTGCATTTGCATTTTTTTCTCAGGTGTGCTATAATATATATAACGTGGTTTCAGGGTCGATCGGAGAAAGCTCCGGAAACCAACGAAATGAA
>CAYOXN010000090.1:3261-4852 GCA_964407965.1 uncultured Candidatus Saccharibacteria bacterium | reverse complement strand
TGACCGGCCATAATTTTGACCATAGGGCTGAGGAGTATTTGTTGGTGAATCCAAAACGGATAAACAAGGAAAAGGGCAAACTGATGCACACAGATTTTGTGGGATTTGGGTCGGGTTTGGAGCATATAAATTGGATACAAAAATCTGACAGGCTAAAAAATATTGGGCAATACATCCAGGGGAAAAAACTTGGGCTGGAATGGGGCTTTACATATGGGGAAGGGGAGTATTTAAAATACAAAATTAAAGATTTAGGGTTAAAAGTTAAAGTTGAGCCAGAAAGAAGCCTGGTAGATGAAATGCGGCAGGTAAAGGAAGCGGGGGAAATTGCAAAAATTAAGCAGTCTATGCAAATAGTTGCCCAGGTTTTTGAACTACTTAAAAAAGAGTTAAAAAACGGGCGCCTAAAGGCTGCCCCTACAGAAAAGGCAGTAGCAAATTATATAACCAAAACAGGTTATAAAATGGGAGGAGAAGATATTTCTTTTCCGGCCATAGTGGCTTCGGGGGCTAATGCGGCAATACCGCACCACGTGCCTGGTAACAAAAAACTAAAAGCCGGGGAATCGGTAATTATTGATTTTGGTTTTAAATTTAAAAATTACTGCTCCGATTTTACCCGGACCGTCTTTTTAAAGCGCGTGCCCATTAAATTGGAAAAAGCCTATAACCAGGTGGAGAAGGCGTATTGGGAATCAATGAATTACATTGACGAGCGGTTAGCGGCGGACGGCGGCGCGGCAGGTATCGTTTCGCGGCAGGGAGGCGCGTTTAGGCCGCGTGACGCAAGACGTTTGCCAATAAGCGCGGCGCTGCCTAATAACGATTATGGCGTTTTAGCCGGCGGCGTCTACCAAAAAGCCGTAGATGTTTTGGCGGAAGCCAAGCTGGACAAATATTTTATCCATTCCCTCGGGCACGGCACGGGCTTGGAAATCCACGAGCTGCCCAATCTTTCGCCCAAGTCCAAAGACATGCTGGTAAATGGCATGGTTTTTAGCATTGAGCCCGGGGTATATTTCCCCAAAGAGGGTGGTATTCGCATAGAAGATTTGGTATATTTAAAAAATGGCAGGGTTAGTAAGTTTATAGAAGTAAGTACCCGGCTTAAAGACAACATTATTTAATTCCACAGATCTCAGATTGCATAGATACACAGATGGTGTATCAAAATAACAATTTTAGGTAGTTCAAGCAAAAAGCTGGTTAAAAATCTGTGTATTTGTGGGATTAGTGATCGGTGGACATATATGAAATTTTATAAAAAAATCCTGCCCAATGGGCTAACAATAATAGAAGTGCCTTCCAGCGACGCCGAAAGCGTGGTTGTGGATATTTTCGTTAAAACCGGCTCACGGTCCGAAACCGCCAAAGAAAGCGGTATCTCGCACTTTTTGGAGCACTTTTTATTTAAGGGCACCAAAAAATATCCCTCTGCCCTGACTATTTCCGAGCTAGTGGACAGTATTGGCGGGGAAATGAACGCCAATACCGGCAAGGAACATACCCAGTATTACATTAAGGCGGCCAGCCAGCACATGTCGCTTATTTTTGACGTATTAACAGACATGGTGCAGAACCCGCTTCTTGA
>CAYOXN010000090.1:0-3251 GCA_964407965.1 uncultured Candidatus Saccharibacteria bacterium | reverse complement strand
ATGTTATTGTGGAAGAAATTAACATGTACAAGGACACGCCCATGTATGAAATAGAAAATGTGCTGGAGCAAACCATGTGGCCGAAAGACCCGCTTGGCCGGGACATAGCCGGAACCAAAGACACAGTGACCAAGTTTACCCGGGCAATGTTTTTAAAATACATCCAAAGCCATTACCAAACCCCGAACATGATAATTGGCATTTCGGGGAAATATGACCGCAGCCACTTTTGGAAGTTGGTGCGGGACAAATGGGTTAAGGTGCCTAAAAAAAGCCATGACGGCTGGAAGAAAGTTTCAGACAGGCAAAATGCCTCGCGGGTAAAAATACAATATAAAGAAACAGAACAAGCCCACCTGTCCTTGGGTTTTAAGAGTTTTGCCTATAACGACCCGCGTAACGCCGCGGCTTCGGTACTTGGCGCCATATTGGGTGGCGGCATGTCGAGCCGTTTGTTTATAGAAGTACGCGAACGCAGGGGACTGGCGTATTATGTCCGTTCGGCCCCGGGTTCTTACCAGGACACCGGATCTTTTACCATTGGCAGTGGCGTGCAAGTAGGCAAAATAGAAGAAGCCTTAAAAGTCATATTGGAACAAATTGAACGCATGAAGACAGACTTGGTGGAAGCCAGGGAGCTTGAGAAAGCCAAAGAATATATAAAGGGTAAAACTACGCTCGCCTTGGAGGACAACCAGGTAAGGCTTGATTGGTATTTGGAAAGGGCTGCATTTTACCACGTCATTGAAAGCCCGAAAGAGGTTTTTAAACGCATAGACGCGGTATCGCCCAAAGACCTTTTAAATGTCGCCCATGACATATTCCAACCCAAACACATGACCTTGGCTGTCATTGGCCCGTATAAAAGTGATAAGGCCTTTAGAAAAATATTGGGCAACTAAACCTAATAGGGCTATTACCTCAGAAAGCCCTTTATATTTTTACAACTTTCTCAAAATGCAGTAAACACAAAATAGGGCAAGTGGAATTAATTTTATTTAAGTATGGTCAATTTAAAAGTTGGTTGCCATGTGTCGGCTGCGGGCGGGTGCTGGAATGCGCCCAAAAATGCCCATGAGTTTGACTGCGAAACTTTCCAAATTTTTACCCGGCCGCCCCAAGGCGGACAACCGCCGGTATTGGACGGGGAATGCGTGGCAAAATTTAAGGCAGCCATGGTCGAGTACGGCTACGATACGTTTGTCGTGCATTGCCCTTATTTTGTAAATTTTGGCTCAGCCGAACCCCGCATATTCCATGGTTCTGTTTCGGTAGTAAAAACCGAGCTTGAACGGGCAAGCCTTTTGGGCGCCAGCTATGTCATGACCCACTTAGGCAGTGCCAAAGCCCTAGGCCAGCAAAAGGCACTCAAGCAAACCAAAGAAGGTTTGGTAAAGGTATTAAGCGAGTACGAAGGTAACACCCAATTTTTGCTTGAAATAGCCGCCGGGGCAGGGGAAATAATAGGCGACAGTTTTGAAGAATTGGCAGAATTAATGGAACCTTTAGTAAAATTTAAAACCTTTGGGGGCATATGCTTTGACACCCAGCACGCGTTTTCTTCCGGTTATGATTTACGTGACGCTTTGGCCGTAAAAGCCACTTTTAAGGCTTTTGACAAGGCTATTGGCCTTAAGTGGCTGCGCATGTCGCACATGAATGACTCCAAAATAGAGCTTGGCGGCCGTAAAGACCGCCATGAGCATATTGGCGAAGGCCTTATTGGAAAGGAAGGTTTTAAAGCTTTGCTTGAGTATTTTAGTAAAGGATTAAAGATAAAGGATAAAGGATACTCTATGCCCTTGATTTTGGAAACGGAGCATGATAAAGTCAAAGCAGATATTAAAATGTTAAAAACTTTACGGCCTAAACCGGCCGGGAAGCAGAAATAAAAGAAAGGTCATACTATGAATGGAGAAACGGGTCCCGAAATGGAAAGGGTAGCTGCGCATGAACGCTTGGAAAAGCTTATGCAAAATCGCCAAGTCCTGAATTCTGTTGTGGATTTCATGGAGGGGAAAGAGTAATATATGGACGAAAAATTACAAAAAGTTATTCAGTTAGTCCAAAATTCCAACTTGGACCAGACTATTAAGGACATTTTAATCCGAGACCTTACTACGGAAGGCATAGAAAACAACGAATTTTTAAAAGAGCAAATTAAAGCTTATTGCCTTTCGGAAATAAAGAAGATAGACGCCGAAATAGAAGAAGTAAAAAAAATATTAGACTCACCCTCCACACAAACACCGGCCTAAGCAGGCTGGTGTTTGGCGTTTAGGGCTTAAGTTTGGTATAGTATAGGTGTTATGGCATTGAATTTCCAAAAACTTGAAGTTTCCACCCGGGTAATCCTCAAGGTAACGTTTGTGGTTTTGGTACTCGCGTTCGTGTGGGTAATCCGCGATGTTATTTTAATTTTCCTTTTGGCCCTCATTTTGGCTTCTGCCATGGACCCTATGGTGGATTATTTTAGCGCGCGCCGGGTCCCGCGGGCAGTAAGCGTGCTTACGGTGTATGCCATAGTTTTGGGCACTTTGGCATTTGCCTTGTGGCTTATAATTCCCACGGTAGTGACCCAGCTTCAAATTTTCCAAAACAACTTGCCAAGTTATGTGGAAGCCTTGCAAAACAAAGTGGGGCCTTCGCTTTCCGCACAGTTGGGCTTAAGCAGTTTGTTTAAGAGCGTGGTGGAAGGTGCGGGTGGAGGCGCGGGGTTTATAAGCGGCACTTTTGGGTTATTTAGCGGCTTGTTAAGCTTGATTACCGTTTTAGTCATATCTTTTTATTTGGTCGCGGAAGAACGGGGCATGAAAAAGTTCATAGCGGGTTTGGTCCCGGAACAACACCAAGATTCCGTTCTTTTGCTTGTGGAAAAAATCCAGCGGAAAATGGGCCTGTGGGTTTTAGGTCAAGCTATTTTAAGCATGGCCATATTTACTTTTACCCTTATTGGCTTGCTTATTTTAAGGTTTAATATTTCTACCGCACTGGTGCTGGCATTGTTTGCCGGGGCTTTGGAAATTATTCCGTACATTGGGCCTTTTGTCTCGGCCATTCCGGCCATTTTGCTCGGCTTTATAGTTAGCCCGACGCTCGGTTTGGCTGTGGCTGTGCTGTACGTGCTTATCCAAAAAACCGAAGGGTATGTGCTGGTGCCCAAAATTATGGAAAAAACGGTGGGTACTTCGCCGCTTGTGGTGCTATTGGCTTTGTTGGTCGGCTTAAAACTTGGCGGGGTATTGGGGTTG
>CAYOXN010000089.1:3794-4932 GCA_964407965.1 uncultured Candidatus Saccharibacteria bacterium | reverse complement strand
CCCACGAGGGAAGCGTGGCCGGTGCGTATACCGAGCAGAACGAGCAAACGGCTGTCAGCGGATTTTCCATTGACACGTTGTACTCGGTGCTTATTCGATAGAGTAAGGAAAGAAATATACATTTTAAAAATCCGGCTGTGCCCCCGGATTTTTTTGTTGCATAAAAATTCCGGCAACCGAAGGTTATTCGGTTGCCGGCGTTTGGTTTAGCCCGAAGCATCTGCGGCAATGTCTGTCCTCATGTGCTTGCCGGGGAAGTGTATATTATTCGCACCCCGGTATGCAGCGCTCCGCGCATTTTCAAGTGTAGTGCCAACTCCCGTAACATGTGCTACCCTCCCACTCCTAGTTCGCGGTTCAAAGTCCCTGCTGGCAACCCCGGCAGGATACACTTTGGGGTTTGTGCCGAGCATGGTTTTTTCCAGCCCTGTAATGAGTTCGCCAAGAAATGGGCATTCCGGGTAGCCGGGTGCTGCTAAGGTGACTGTGGCTGCAAATCTTTCCGACCATCGCGGCGGTTCCAGTTTTTGCAATCGGCCTTCTTGCGTGGTGGCCTTAAGCAGGGTAAACACATCAGACTCCAGCAAGCTTAAAATAGACTGCGCTTCGGGGTCTCCGAAGCGGCAATTTATTTCTAGTACTTTCGGTCCGTTACGAGTGAGCATGAGCCCGAAGTACAGAACGCCGCGGTAGCGCATTCCCCTGAGAAGCATAGAGCGCAGCGTGGGGTAAACAATCTCGCTCATGATGCCAACCACTTCGTTGTAATCTAATTTGTACGGCGCGTAACTGCCCATGCCGCCGGTGTTGGGCCCTTCGTTTCCGTTGCATAGTCGTTTGTAGTCGCGGCTCGGCAGCAGGGGTACGGCACATATCCCGTCCGTTAAAACATGGAAGGAACACTCTTGGCCTTCCAGGAATTCTTGGACGAGTACATCGTGCCCTTGTCGGTGGAAATTAATCACGGCCTCCGAAGCTTGAGCGGGGTAGGGGGTTATAATTACTCCTTTTCCCTGCATAAGGCCATCGGCCTTGACTACAAATATTGCGTCCC
The DNA here is from genome assembly GCA_964407965.1 of uncultured Candidatus Saccharibacteria bacterium. GTDB lineage: Bacteria > Patescibacteriota > Doudnabacteria > UBA920 > UBA920 > CAZPRQ01. The sequence goes on along the minus strand of CAYOXN010000089.1, from coordinate 3,878 downwards.
TTTGGATGAGTGCGCTCCCTACTCCTCTGGTCCTAGGAAACACCTCGAAGTCTGGAATAGGCACTCTTGCTGCGCGCAGCATCT
>CAYOXN010000089.1:0-3784 GCA_964407965.1 uncultured Candidatus Saccharibacteria bacterium | reverse complement strand
GGGTTGGCCCCACAACGGGCAAATCCATGTCGTTAAAGGCGTCTACTATGCCTTCTGCCAATGGCGCCTCGGGACCAACAATGGTCAATTCGGGCTTTTGCACACGGGCACGGGCAGGCCAGGTTTGCATGGAATTTATGTGTGGCAGAACCGTGACCCTGTCCCAAAGGGTTAAACCAGCGTTGCCGGGTGCAGCCAGGATATGGCAGTCCGGATTTTGTCTGAGCAGGGTGTGGATTATGGCAGCCTCGCGGCCGCCGGAGCCAATTACCATTATGGTATTCTTTTTCATTTATTCCCTCCTCGGGCTTTGGAACATAAGAGTAGCGTAATTAGCTTAATTAGGCAAGGGATTTGGCGGTTAATATTAACGTGTATTACTTAGCGTTATACGTTAACAGGCTGAGCGGCGCGAATAGTTTAGTGGGTACCGTTAGACTTATAACGTTAACCGTTACGCGCTGCGCTGCCGTATGCCGCCAGACGCTACCAAGTGTGGATAAGTTTACCCCGTGCCCAACAATTTTCCATTATTTGTAAGATATTTTAATTTTTGACGACTACTAGATGTAGTAGTATGATGACTAAGGTATAACTACATATAGTATTTTTAGTCTTTTGTAGAAATCCAAATAAAACAACAACAGCTCCTTTTTAAGCTTTCGAACGAACGGGTAAAGAGTAAAGCTACATAGAAATATTGGGATTATTTGTGTTGGTGGATTTCTGTAGTTTGCCGATTTATCGGCCTTTTAAGCCTCATAAATGAGGCAACTACAAAAGTCAGATTAAGGCAAAAAAAACCACCTATTTCTATACATTTCACATATTTCAACTTATTTCTATAATCTCCCCCTCCCATGAAGTGCCCCAATTGCCAATTTGAAGACACGAAAGTGCTGGACAGCCGGCCTGTAGACGACGGCGGGGCCATACGGCGCAGACGGCAGTGTGAAAAATGCGAGTTCCGGTTCAGTACCTATGAGCAAATAGAAATACTGGACCTAACGGTAGTAAAACGCGACGGCAGCCGCCAGGTATATAGCCGGGAAAAGCTGGAACGGGGACTAAGGCGGGCATTTGAAAAGCGGCCCCATACCGACGAAACGCTACGGAAGCTGGTATCGGCCATAGAGCAGGAAATCCAAAAAAAATCCACTGGCGGGGAAATAAAAAGTTCGGAAATTGGTGAAATAGTTATGAAGAAAATTAAACGCATAGACAAAGTAGCCTACATACGTTTTGCCTCGGTTTACCGCTGCTTCGAGGACGTAGAGGAGTTTAAGATGGAACTGGAGAAAATAACATAGTTAGCGGGAAAGCTGATAAGCGGATAAGCTGATAAGCAAATAAGCAAATAAGCGGATAAGCTAACAGGCTTATAATCAGTCAGAAACAAACTTAGTGCAAATTAGTTAGATAAACAATATTAGAACATTTTTAAGTAGCATATAAGCTTATAAACTTACTAGCTTATTAGCTTACTCACAATTAATTACCGTCCGGAAGGACAAGAAATAAAACCATATGCAATCCAAAGTCAACCTGCAAACCCGAACCAAAAATGCGCTTTCTGAATTAGGCGAAAAAATATTCCTAGACCGCTATGCGGTAAAAGACGTTAAGCGCGAGTCAGTTGCCGTGGGCGACACCGTAGTCGTTTTGGTAAATCCCAAAACCGGCCAGCGGGAAATAGGGGTTATAGAGACTTTGGATATGGAAAAAAAGGAAGTGGGTGTCCGTATGCGCGACGGTTCTATGGAAATGCGCGCTATTGAACACATAGACAAACCGTTGGAATTGGTGCCCGAACAAATGTTTGAACGCATAGCCAAGCATATTGCCAGCGTGGAAAAAACCGAAGAGAAGCGTACCGAGTGGGAAAGCAAATTCCGCGACCTTATGGATGACTGGAAATACGTGCCCGCCGGCCGCATTTTTACCGGTGCCGGTACCGGACAAAATTTGACGTACTATAACTGCTATGTTGTGCCTTCGCCAAAAGACTCCCGCCATGGCATATTTAACACGCTCGGGCAAATGGCCGAAATAATGAGCCGCGGCGGCGGCGTGGGCATAAACGTTTCCACGCTTCGGCCGCGCTACAGCTATGTTAAAGGCGTAAACGGACGGTCTTCGGGCGCTGTTTCCTGGGCGTCGTTGTATTCGTTTGTTACCGGCCTTATTGAACAAGGCGGTAGTCGGCGCGGCGCTTTAATGCTTATTTTAAACGTGTGGCACCCCGACGTTTTGGATTTTATAAATGCAAAAAAAGAAGCGGGTAAAATTACCAACGCTAACATTAGCGTAGGCATAACCGACGACTTCATGGAAGCGGTTAAGAATGACTTGTCGTGGGACTTGGTGTTTCCGGACAGTAGTGACCCCCTCTATGCCGAGAAATGGGACGGGAATTTGGGACGCTGGAAGTCTTTGGGCGGCAAAGTCATTAAGCATAAGACTGTGAGGGCCCAGGATATTTGGACAAATATTATTGAGTCGGCGTGGTCGTCGGCCGAACCGGGCATGTATTTTATTGACCGGGCTAACTATTACAGCAACTCTTGGTACTATGCGGATTTGCCATGTACAAACCCGTGCGGTGAGCAGCCGCTGCCGGCGTGGGGCGTATGCAATTTGGGCCACGTAAATTTGGCCAGGCATGTCGATGCCGAGAAAAAAGAGGTTAAGTGGAACGAACTTAAAACCACCGTCCAACAAGCCGTGCGCTTCCAGGACAATGTCATAGACGCAACGCCGTATTTCTTTGACGAAAACTTTAAACAGCAAATGTCCGAGCGGCGCGTGGGTATGGGAACCATTGGCCTGGCGGAAATGCTCATTCATTTGGAGCTTCGCTATGGCAGTCCCGAAGGCGTGGAGTTCATAGACAAGTTGTACCAATTTATTGCCGTTACCGCGTACGAGACATCGGTAGAATTGGCTCGTGAGAAAGGCGCGTTCTCACAGTTTAATGCGGAAAAGTTTTTGCAATCCGGCTATATGAAAAATATGCCGCAATACATTCGCGACTTGGTTTCCAAATACGGCATCCGCAATGTGACCATTATGACCCAAGCGCCTACCGGTACGGTGGGAACCATGGTCGGCACGTCCACAGGCATTGAGCCGTTCTTCTCGTGGACGTATTACCGCAAGTCCCGTTTGGGCATCCATGAAGAAAAAATTAAGTTGGCCCAAGACTGGCTCGACAAAAATCCCGGCAAGGAGTTGCCCAATTGGTTTGCCACAGCCATGGAACTCGCCCCGGAAGAACACGTGCGCGTGCAAGCCGCGGTACAGCGCTGGACCGACTCGGCTATTTCCAAAACCGTAAACGCACCGCAGCATTATACCGTGGACCAGACCAAAGAATTGTATACGCTTATGTATGACTTGGGCTGTAAAGGCGGGACTATTTACCGTGACGGCAGCCGTGATGAGCAAATTTTGGCTACCGACCATAAAAAGTTAGGCAAAGACGCGGCAGAACAGGTAGAGGCGAAAAAAGGCAGCTCCGACGCTACCGCAGGAATTTCTTCTCCCCGGGAGACTCAGGAAGTCATGTCGGTTTCGGGCATGAATGTCCAAATGAAAATAGCCCCGCGCCAGCGCCCGGCGGTTATGCAAGGCATGACGTATAAAATGAACACCGCGTATGGCAACTTGTTCGTTACGGTTAACGAAGACGAGCATGGCCCGTTTGAAGTGTTTGCCACCATGGGCAAGGCCGGCGGATTCTTTGGGGCGCTGGTCCGCGAAGGGAACCCAGACTTCCGCACGC
>CAYOXN010000088.1:0-4982 GCA_964407965.1 uncultured Candidatus Saccharibacteria bacterium | reverse complement strand
TAAAAGCGCGGGTCAGATGCGACTGACCCGCGCGAGCCAAACTACTACTTTTTGGGGTTATAGTTTGTTAGGAGTACCCGAAACCCTTTCATTTTTGGAAGTGGGTATCCATAGCGGTAAGTGTCGTAATCCTTGGGGTCAGGATTTATAACAGCCCCGTACCCATGGGAGACACCTGCGCTTTCGTAGCCCGACATGGAGTGCGACCACCCCTCGTGTTGGTCTTCGGTGTGGAGACCAAACACTGGCGCTTCCTTAACTTTTTTCAGCACGCTAGGGTGCACATGGAATTGCCACGTGCCCATGCGCTCCTGTTGCTCACGGCTGAATTGCGACAGGACGGTCTTTTGGTCACTTTCAACCCAGAAAGCAAAGTATCCCATGCAAGGAACGTCTTCATTGTTGACTTTGAGATAATCGCTGTCATATACTCCTGGGATCAACTCAGTATGGTCATTGTATTGACCGTGGTAGATATGGAGCGGCTGGAAGTCGCTAGGAGTAATGAACCGGCTGGTGACATCCTGGTACAGGGCGTACCGGAGGTCAATGCCTTCGTAGCGTTCATTTAAAAGCCGATGTCGGCACCCTACGTATAAACTTGGAAAAAGTTCAAACAACCGCTCCGTCAGTTCCTGGCGGTAATAAGACTTTTCGCCTTTGCGGCAGTCCATGTGCGTGCTAAGGTCTGACCAATCACCTTCTATAATCCACCGCAGCATGTGCATGCACTTTTCAGGCATGAACATGACGAGGGTTATGGGAACTGTTTTTTCGAGAGGGATTTCTTCGCCTGGGATTCTGTAGGCTGGGTCGAGAAGCGCGTGGAAGAGCGCTTGCGCTGCATGCTTTTTGCCGTCTCGCGCATAGGTAGCCACTAAACTGCCCATCACCCGCATTGCGCCGGTGGCCTTATCCCATTCTTTACAGAAACGGGTGGGGTTTATTTTCCCCTCACTCGCCTGGATTAAGCGGGACTTAAAGAAATTGAGGTCGTATAACATCCCCCGGGTAAGGCGGAAAGCCGCGTTCCCCATAAGTTTTTGACGAAGTTCCGCAAGTTGTTCCTCGCGGGTAAATTTGCCTTCAGGCACTTGCTTCTTCATAATCCTCCTTGTGGACTTGAAGCTCTTCTGAAGCAGTATCTCCTGGGAGATACCCACACACCCTGCAAAACCGTTTGCAGAGCCACCTCCTGGGAGGTGATATGCTGTAAATCTTCGTGTTCAGCTAGCGCAGAACAGATGAAATACCTTTTAGAGTACATATTTTTATGCATATTGTCAATAATTGTGTTTAAATATAACCTTACCAATTTCAATAAAATATTTTTTCCCTCATGCACTACTGTACTAGTACGCTAGTGCAAGGGGGGGATAATGGGTGTTAGAATTTACTGCTGCTGAGTTTAATAAAGCACGTTTTATGGTACAAAAAAGTTCAAAAAAATTGGACAAAAGTATTTTTTTGTGCTATACTTTAAGTATAGTAAGTCAGTTCTTGAAACAAATATAAAATAAATAGCTTAAATAAAGGAATATATATGAGCAAATTCTTTCAGAAGAGTTTTGCCTGTTTTGTTTTATGTGCGCTTATTGCTTCGGCAAGCAGCCAGTTTTTGTACGTACATAATGCCCGGGCTGCAACCGACTGGTTTGTTTCCACTACGGGTTCTGCCAGTGGCAATGGTAGTATTAGCAACCCATGGGACTTAAAGACAGCTTTAAACCATCCATCGGTAGTAAAACCCGGCGATACTATTTGGTTGAGGGGCGGCACCTATGTAGGCAGGTTTGACTCCTACCTAAAAGGTACGGAAGCCCAGCCTATAGTAGTGCGCGGTTACACGGGCGAACGCGTAATTTTGGATAGGGCTGCGGTGGGAATAGATGCGGGTGCGGACCTGAATGTTTATGGCAGCAATACTTGGTACAGGGATTTTGAAATTACCAACTCATGGAGCCAGCGTTGGACTACCCAACCTGGTTCTTTTGCTAACGACTTACGGGCCGGCGGTTTGGCTTCGTACGGTTTAAAAAATAAATATATAAATTTAGTCATTTACGATACCGGTGGCAATGGCTTTTGGTCCACCGGAACAACGCCTGACGCTTCGGAATTTTACGGGAACATTGTTTTTAACAACGGCGGTTTGGCTTCCGATAGGGGGCATGGCCACGGCTTGTACATCCAAAACCAAACCGGAACAAAGACCATAGCGGACAATGTATTTTTTAACGGCTTCAACCACGGCAGCCAGGCTTACGGTTCCGGCGACGGAGCATGGCTCAATAACATTACCTTTGAGGGCAATACGTATTTCAACAGTGGTATTATGCAGGGCAGCTTTGAAAGAAATTTGCTAATCGGGGGCGGCATAACTTGCGATGGCAACCAAGTAAAAAATAACAGCATATATTATCCGCTCTCCAGTTTTACGACGCAAAGTTTAAATTTTGGCTACTCCATTTATGGCAAGTGCCAAAATGGCACGGTGGAAGACAACTACGTGGTCGGGACCAGTAAATTTGTCCAACAGAACCAAGCGGGCAGGAACTTTAAATTAAACCGCAATGTGTTTGTCGGTCCCGTAGTTTTTGAAGACCTTTACCCGGGCAATGTCTACCAAATGAAATCTGACCTTTCGGCATTTCCGAACAATACTCAAATTTACAGCGCTTCTTCCGGCAGCGTCCGGCCCAGCGGTACCAAAGTTTCCATAAGGGCCAACAAGTACGAGAACGGCCGGGCTTACATAACCGTGTTTAACTGGGACAATAAAAATTCGGTAGACTTGGACTTTTCTTCGTTTATGCCCGTAGGCACAAAATATGAAGTGCGCGACGTGCAAAATTATTTTGGCGGCCCGGTAGCGAGCGGAACCTACGGCGGGGGAGCCGTAAATGTGCCCACGACAATGACCGCAGTATATAAATCTGTCGGTGTACCTAACAACGTATCTACACCGGTAGGCACCATACAAGCTCCCACCCACACGGACAAGGAGTTTAACGTGTATGTGGTATTGCCGGTAACGGGTAATATAGTACCAAGTCCGGTACCCACTCCGGCGCCAACACCTGCCCCAGCTCCAGCCCCTGCCCCTTCTCCGGTACCAGTTCCCACTCCCACTCCCACTCCGACACCTTCGCCAGTGCCTGCGCCTTCGTCTGAACAAGTCCAGTTAAGCGGACAATACTGGTACGTTTCTCCCACGGGCAACTCTTCGGGAGACGGCAGTATAAACAACCCTTGGAATTTGGAAAGTGTTTTTAGCAACCAAAAGCCGGTTAAGCCAGGCGACGTGGTGTGGCTGCGCGGCGGCAGGTATACGGGCACATACTTAAGCACCCTTTCGGGCACTAACAACAAGCCTATAATTTTCCGTTCGTATCCGGGTGAAAAAGCGGTCTTTGACCACAACCTTAACGATGCCAGGCGCGGCCTGGAAATTTACGAAGGCAGCGGTTATGTGTGGTTCTGGGATTTGGAGTTTACCAATTCCTCACCCATAGGCAATGGCAATTACATAAGCGGCGACGTGTATAATTTCGGCCATCATGTGAAATTTATAAACAATACCATCCATGATATTTTTACCGGCATAAACACGTGGCAGCTTTCCGGCGGCAGCGAATTTTACGGTAACGTCATATACAATATTGGCGTATGGGATCCGGGCACGCGCGGACACGGCCACGGCATTTATGTGCAAAATTCCCGCACTAAGTCAAAAGGGGAATACCAATACTTTATAGATAACCTGGCTATAAACGGCATGCAGTATGGCTTTCATGCTTACGGCCAAGGCAGCGAAAACCCTTCTAACCCTGACTACCTGGTGGATTACTTGTACTATGAGGGCAACGTTGCGGTAAACAACGGCGTGCCTTCGGGTGAGCCCAAAGCAGGCTTCCTGTATGGCCAAAACAACGACTTAGGGTACCGGGGGCTTAATCCGGTTTACCTTAACAATGTAAATTATTACGATATGTCTGCCCCAGGCTCCGGCAAGGGCTTGGACATCCATTATAACGGCTGTGACGGGGCTATTATAAAAAATAATTATTTTGTCGCTCCCACCGCTTTGAATTTGGACTGCGTAAACGTAAAAGACCTTTCGGGAAACACTTTCTATGGCGGGTTGGCAGAATTTTCTGCCTCCAGCTACCCGAACAACACTTATTTGTCTTCGCGGCCAACGGGACAAAAAGTATTCTACCGGCCAAACAAATACCAGCCGGGACGCGCCAATATAACCATTTTTAATTGGGACAAGCTGTCTAGCGTAAACGTGGACCTTTCCCAAGCAGGCTTAAAAATAGGCGACAGTTTTGAAATAAAAGACGCCCAAAATTTCAGCGGCCCGGCAATTCTTTCCGGCACATACACTGGCCAACCCGTGAGTTTGCCCATGAACTTGGTACAAGTGGCCGCGTTGCAGTCTAATCCTTCCAATCCGCGCTTGTCGGCGGCTCCCATAACTCACACCAACGCCGAGTTTGGCAGCTTTGTAATTTTGCCCAAAGAAATTCCGGCAAACCCTTTTGCTGTCCTAGGCTCTCTTGCAGGTTTGCCATCTCTGCCCGCACCTGCTCCTTCTCCTGCCCCTTCACCAACGCCCGCACCCACACCCGCACCGCAACCGGTAAACCAAAAACCCAGTGGATCATTTGATGGCATAAAGCCCGATGGCGTGGCCTTTGGCTGGGCAACCGACCCTGATAACGCCAGCCAAGCTATTGAAGTCCATGCGTACATAGACAAAAACGCAGGTACTGGCGGCGCTTCACCCATTTTGGTAAAGGCGGGCGACTACCGTTCAGATGTGGGTAACCATGCCTTTAATTTTGCAATTCCCGCGCAATATAAAGACGGAAAAAATCACCAAATATGGATGTGGGCTATAGACCTGTCTAATTCCACAAATAACGTGCAAATTTCTGGCAGTCCAAAGTCTTTTGTATTAGCATCCGAAACCC
>CAYOXN010000087.1:1497-5228 GCA_964407965.1 uncultured Candidatus Saccharibacteria bacterium | reverse complement strand
GCTTATAATAATTATTATTCTCCTGTGGCGCAGGAAAAAACAGCAGCCCGAGGCCATAGATTTGTCGGAAATCCAAAAGCAGTTGAACAACAATTTGGACGAACTTAAGCAGCACCTGAATACAGAGCTGCAAAAATATACCGAATGGCTTACCCCCGCAGGGGAGCTGAAGGTGAGGGAAAAAATTAAGAACCAGATTAAAAAAACAGAAGCTAAATTTGACAAGGAACTGGAACCAATAAAACGTAAAGTAAGGAAAAAACAAGCTTAACAAAAACCCCTTCCGCCAGTGGCGGAAGGGGTTTTTAAGTTACTGGGCTTTAGACCACGGCTGGACAAGTAGCAGGTCTTCGGTATGCAAGCCTTGTTCTTTAAGCAGCTGCCACAAGTGTTCGGAAATAAAGGGCATGAACGGGTGAAGTAATTTTAAGATTTGGGTGAGTGAATGGATTAGGATTTTTAGGGTGTTTTCTTTAAGTTTTTCGTCAGCCAGTTGTGCTTTGCTGGCCTCTATGTATATGTCGGCAAATTCGTGCCAGACAAATTGGTAAATGTCCTGTGCGGCTTCATGCAGGCGGAAATTATTTAAATGCTCGGTGGAAGACTTTATAACGGTGTTAAGCTTTGCCAGTATTTCCTTGTCTGCATCCGTTTGAGCACTAGGTTCATTATTTATTACCCTTAAATCAGAACCTTCCAAGTTTGAAATAACAAACCTGGTTATATTCCAAAGCTTATTGCCAAAATGCTTCATGCCTTTAATTTTGTCTTCAGCTAAGGGTATATCATTTCCAGCAGAAGTCGAAAATATTAATGCGAATCTTAGAGCATCGGTTCCGTAAGTGTCTATAACTCCCAGTGGGTCTATAACATTACCTTTGCTTTTACTCATTTTTTGTCTATCTTTATCTCTAACTAACCCATGTAAGTAAACTGTTTTAAATGGAATTTGACCCATATGGTAAGTAGACATGAGAATCATTCTTGCCACCCAAAAAAATAATATGTCATATCCGGTCTCTAAAACATTGGTAGGATGATAGGTTAGGAGATCTTGGGTTTTTTCAGGCCAGCCTAAAGTAGAAAAGGTCCAGAGTCCGGAAGAAAACCAAGTGTCGAGAGTATCAGGGTCTTGCTCCCAGCCTTCGCTTTGTGGAGGGTTTATATTGCAATAAATTTCCATGTCACCCTCACCCTGCCCTCTCCCAGAGGGAGAGGAGGGGAAAGGACGATACCAAACAGGGATGCGATGGCCATACCAAATTTGTCGGCTAATGCACCAGTCTCGTAAGTTATCTATCCAATGGAAATATATTTTTTTAAAATGATCAGGGACAATTTCTACTTCACCGTTTTCTACAACATGTCGCATGAGTTGTTTTAAGGTAACCATTTGGCCCGGGTTTATGCCTTTTATTTCACTGTGCCGGATTGGGAATTCTTGGTTTACATCTATAAACCACTGCTCTTTAATTTGGGGTTCAATAATACCTCCACCACGAGAGTTTGTAGCAATATTGTGTGTATAATTTTCATCTACTTTTACCAGCAAGCCCTTCGCTTTTAGTTTTTCAATAATAAGTGGCCGTGCTTTTTTAATGTGTTGGCCAGCAAATTCTCCAGCTATGGGTAAAAGCACTCCGCGATCATCAATAACTTGTTCAATATCTAACCCATGGCGCTTAGCTATTTCAAAATCTATAGCCGAATGAGATGGGGTTATGGTCATAACCCCTGAACCAAAGTCCATTTCTGCGGCTTCGTCTTTTATAATTGTGGCGGTAATGGGGCCATTAATCCATTCAACCTCTATTTGTTGACCGTGTTTAAAATGTTCATAACGCTTATCATTTGGATGCATTACTACATATTTGTCACCAAACTTTGTTTCGGGACGCACTGTGCCTATTTCGAAAGGACCGTACTTGAAATGATAGAACGGGTCTTTTTGCTCTACATATTGAATTTCATCATCTGAAACTGTAGTTTTTAATTTTGGATCCCAATTGATTATACGGGCTCCTCTATAAATAATTCTGTCCTCGTACATACTTTTAAAAGCGGTACGTACTGCTAGGGTGCGTTTTTCGTCTAAGGTAAAAGCTTCACGGCTCCAGTCAGCAGAAGACCCTAACCTTTTAAGTTGATTTATTATTGTGTCGTGGCTTTGCTGGGCAAAATTTTCTACTTGTTTTAAGAAGTCTTCGCGAGTAAAGTCAAATCTGGTTTTTCCTTCTTTTTTATATATGTCTGCCTCTACTTTTGCTTGGGTTGCTATAGCCGCATGGTCTGTGCCTGGTAACCATAAAGTTTTTTTGCCTTGCATGCGCTTGAAGCGGATAAGAATGTCTTGTATGGTCGCAAATAAAGCATGGCCAATATGAAGGGTTCCCGTTACGTTAGGCGGGGGCATAATAATGGTGTAAGGTTCTTGCCTGTCGCCCGGCAAGTTGTCGGGGTTAAAGTAACCCGAGTTTAACCATTGTTGGTAAATATTATTTTCCACTTGGGAGTGGTCGTAGGCTTTGGGTAATTCGGACATATGTAGTAATTAGTAAATAGTAAGGAGTAATTAGAAAAGTACACCTAGTAATTTACACTTGGTTGTTTTTTATTAATGTTGAGAGCATTTTTTGGACTTCAAGAATTAGCATTAAAATTGTTTCTGTATGGGTTTTTGGATACCTGTCTTTACAAATGAGTATTTGGGTTTCTAACTCACAACTTGATGAATATGAGAATTCAAAAAATCTAACCAATTCCGCTTTCCTATTTCTAGACCAACCTTCTGCAATATTTGAAGGAATTGAAATGGCTGCCCTGATCATTTGACTAACGATCCTAAATTCTTCAGTTTTTGGCAATTCATCACACAGCTCGTAGGTCAGTTTTACTATTAGCATAGCCTTTTGCCATACAATTAGATCTTTGAAACCATTTTTTTGCATATACTAATTACTAACTACTCTTTACTTATTACTAAATAAATAAACAAAAAACACCTAAAAAGGTGTTCAAGATCCCTGTGTAAGTAGGGAGGTACCATCTTGATTTATTGCTGTGTAGGTAATGGTTTATAACCATTCCGTATTGGCCGGTGTTAACGGTTCTTGGATGGGTTACAAACCCATCCCTACAAGCAACCTTATTTTTATCGCTTTAACGGGCGATCTCCGATCGGGTCTACTTATCGAATTGTCATCCTGAACTAGATTCAGGATCCATTCAATGTTCTTCCAATGCCTTTTACCTGTCGTCCTGAATGCATTTCAGGATTTAGATTCCGAAACAAGTTCGGAATGACAGCAAATTCTCCGGTGACAGCCGGTTAGTAGGCTTGGTTATAGTATAGGAGAAGTGGGGAGGGGGAGTCAAGCGGCAGGAAATACTCAGGTTTTAGCTTTTAGCTATTAGGTTTTAGGAAAAAAGGAAAAATATATATTCAGACAAAAAAGTGACCTTTGCGCAGGCAAAGATCACTTTTGTAATCTATTTTATGCTTGGTCTTTTGGGTTTGCTCCCTAATTCCTAAAAGCTAATACCTAAAACCTAAGTTTAATTCCACGTCCAGCCCCAGCTGTCGCGGGCGACTACGTTTTGGGGTTGGTCTATAAGCAGCGGGCGGGAGTTTATCCATTGTTGCCAGGAACCCTGGGTACCTACAGAATTTAAAGAGGTATTGGTTTGGGTGTTTGTCCACCCCGTGCCTGCAGATGCGGAATTGTCTATGA
>CAYOXN010000087.1:0-1487 GCA_964407965.1 uncultured Candidatus Saccharibacteria bacterium | reverse complement strand
TGAGCAGGGGTTTGCCCTGCGCCCAGCTTACCGCGTTGCGGGACCAACCGCCATCATACCCCGAATTCATATAGGTGTAATTGTAGCCGTTAGTGGGGTATTGGTAACCCGTGGTGGGGTAAGGGTTTGTTTGCTGTGGTGTGCAGAGGCTAGCCGGTACAACAACCCAGGTGTCGGCAAGCCAGCGGGGGTTGCCTAGAGAAGTGTCCCAGAGCGTAAATTTATAATTACTGCCTGCGTTTATCCAGGGTGCAGCTTGGCTGCCATTTATGCCCGTTGCGAAAACCTGGTCCTGCCCCCCGTTTTGGCTAATGGTTACTTGGGCTGACCTTACGTTTTGGGTTTGCCAGCCTATGTAGGCGGTAAACTGGCACGTGGAGCCGTTAACCATCATTTGGTTTTGTTGGGAAATGGTACCGGCCGGGGTGGCTTGAATGGTGTTGTTCCAGCCGTTGCCCCAAGACCATTGGTTGACCCATTGGGCACTGGCAGTGTCTTTGTCTTTTGGCAGGACCAGGAAAGCCAAGGCCATGAGTACGCAGAAAATTATAAAAGCGGTTTTGGTTTGAAGAATATTGAGCAGTTTTTCAGTCATAAATACCCCTATGTGGTTAATAATCTCCGCTATAGAAGACGAACGAGACAGGCATAGTTTAACACGTATGTGAGACAAGAATCAAGGTGGGCTGCAATCCTTTATCTTTTATCCTTTACGCACACAGAGAATCAAAGATTATTTTAACATCTTATCATTTTATCAATATTATAACTGCTAGAATCAAGAATCATGAATTAAGAATCAAGAGTTAGGGTTAAGCGTATAGCGTGAAGGGTTTATTATTCTGCACCCTACACCCTCAGCCCTTTACCCTATGCCCTACTTGATAACTTGATGACCTTTCACTTGATAACTGAATTCCTAAACGCTAACCGCTAATTTACAATTTTAGTCCCGGGTCTGCTTGCACCTTGAAGTACGGGGTGGGACGTATGCCTTTGTGGAGCATGTATGCGGCGGCTATGCCTATCATTTCTGCGTTGTCGGTGCATAAGTTTTGTGGGGGCACAAAAAATTTGACTGCTAACTTATTACACATATCTGATAACTGATTGCGTAAGGCTAAATTTGCGGCAACGCCACCGGAAAGTGAAATGGATTTAGCAGTATACTTTTGGGCGGCCCGGACAGTTTTGCCAACGAGCACGTCTACCACTGCTTGTTCAAAGGAAGCACAAATGTCATTTTTAGTGTTAAGTGCTAAGTTGCTAGTGCTAAGTGGCCGCAGGTGATACAGGACTGCGGTTTTTAGGCCGGAGAAAGAAAAGTTAAAATTGTTTTCCTTAAGCATAGGCCTGGGAAAAGCTATGGCAGAGGGGTTGCCTTGGGCTGCGCATTTGGAAACTTCCGGCCCGCCCGGGTAAGGCAAGTTTAGGAGCCTGGCTACTTTGTCAAAAGCTTCGCCTGCGGCGTCGTCTACGGTTTGTCC
>CAYOXN010000086.1:0-5231 GCA_964407965.1 uncultured Candidatus Saccharibacteria bacterium | reverse complement strand
CACACATACCTTTGCAGAACAACGGGCAGCGTAGCTTAAATTTATTGCCCGAGAGGCACAAAGCGGCTGGGGACCGCATTCCTTCGGGCAAAGCTCGGTTTGCTTGCCCATAAACCAATTTTTATTTACTGCTTTCCAGGATCTTTGGGCATAATCCACCTGGCGGCAAGCGCCCGTATAACAACAGCTAAACCTATCTTCCACGTTTACCAGGGTACAATCGCTGTCGTAACTGCACTGGGTTTGCAAATCCATGGGAGCGCAAGCCCCTGACTGGCAGTATTCAAATTGAGGACAGTCGCTGTCCGCCTTACAAAAACCTACCAAAATTGTTTCGGTAAAAAATTTACCACCCGGCAGCGAACATTGACGAGGGTAGCTTTCCAGTACGGGATAACCCGCACGAACACATTGTTCAAACGTATGTATGGTTATGGTATCCGACTTTTTAAGCGTAGGATAGATAATTAAAAAAATAACTACCGATGCCGTTAAAATAAAAAACAAAATAGCAATTATTTTTTTCATGGTTGGGGTTGTAAAATGGCTTTTTTAGACTTTAGGAAAAAGTACCCGACAACCAAAAAGGTTGAGACGGGTGAAACGTATGGCGGTATGTGGAAACCAAACGCATCCAGGAGCATAATTGCGCCCAATACCAATATGGAATACATGGCGCCATTTTTTACAAAGACGTATTTTTTTATCTTGTCTATATTCCCAATGGTAAATTGCCTGACTACCAAGGCCCCTAAACTGTTACCCAGCAAAATTAACGGTACCGAAAGCGTAAAGGCAAACGCGCCCAGCACGCCGTCTATGGAAAAGGTGGTGTCTATGACTTCCAAATATAAAATTTTGCTCACGTCAGACAGGCCGGTCTTCATGAGCTGTTGCTCGCTTTTTTCCGCATTTTCCTTAAAACCATGGGTTATAAAAAATGCGGTAGAACCGACTACGGCGGCAAAACCTAAAAATGGGTCTTGTTTTATGCCCTGCCAGACTATGAGGGTAAGCAAAATGGAAACCACCGCATAAAACCACACGCCCTGGCGGTGGATAAACCGCTCACCTATAAGTCCGTAATTTTTTGGCTCCAAAAAAAGCCAGTGGAAAAACAGGAAAACCAAAAACACGCCGCCCGCCATAAGCAACAGCGGGGCCGATTTTTCTACCGCCTCCACGACGTGCGGGTCGGAACTAAAAGCGGCAGTTACCGCTTGCCAAGGCCCAAGGTCTGGCGTGGCCAGCCAGACTATTAACCACGGCAGAAGGCCGCGCACGACAAACACGGCAAAAAGCAAACCGTATAATAAAAACCAGCGCCGGGCTTTGGGCTGCATGCCCGAAAGCACCTCGGCGTTTATAATGGCGTTGTCTATGCTGGACACGGTTTCAAACAAACACAGTCCAGCTACGGTAAGGAGAATTGAAAAAAAATCCACTTGTAGAGAATTAATTAAAATTACAAAAACAAAAATCTAAACTAACATAAAATGAGTGCTGGGTAACTATAGGATTCAAGAACTAACCGTTAAAGTATAGACTTTGGGTTTTGTTTAGGAATTAAAAATTAGACATTAGAAATTTTTATAATGAATCAGGGATAAGGGATTGCAGCCCCCTCTAGATTTTTACAATGAGTCAATCGCTTCCCTAAGATATTCATCTACCCCTTCCATGGTTCGCAATTCATTAAGCGACACCCAGGTATAGTCCGTATGCTCTTCGTCGAGTTTTGGCTCGCCGGAAATTTCACCGCTATACGTTAGCCTCACCACATGCTTGTCTGGACGAAGGATGTCTTGGGCACATACTAATATTGGGTTACCCGTATAAACAAGGCTGGTTTCTTCCATAATTTCCCGCTTTAAATTCTCCAGCAGCGGCGTACCCGGCTCAATTCTGCCACCTGGAATATCCCAGGTATTTTTCATACCCGGGTACTTTTCCGCATTCCGTTTAAGCAGCAAAACTTTGCCTTCAAAATTTTTTAAAATAATTTTTACACCGACTTGGAGGAGCATATACTAGGAGTTAGGTACTAGGTTTTAGATTTTAGAAAAATCCAAACAAACATTATATTACACAAAATTATCATAATTTGTCATTGGGATTTTTTTAGGAATTAGATATTAGAAATTAGAAATTTAATTAATAAATAATGGATAGCAATTTAACTCGATTTTTGACCCAATATAATAGCTATTATTAATTATACTCTTTAATCTCTCCGGCCATGGTTTCTAAAATGCTTTTGCCCGGCATTTCTTTAGCCCATTGTTCTATAAAATTTTCCAATTCTTTTTTAAAATTATCATTGGTAGATTTTTTGGAGTAGTTTAGCACCGATTCTTTGGCCGAAGAAATATCTTCTGGAATAATTTTGCCTATCATTAACTTGTAGTGCACGAGTTCTAACTTGTCCGCACATTGGGCTAGAATTGCCTCATTGCTTCCTTTGGCTTCAAACATTTCGGTGTTGGCTTTTAAGTCTTCTCCATACTTGCCAAATAGTTTGGAAAGGTATTCAATATTTTCCGCCTCAAAAGCCTTGGCTTTCTCGCGGGCTTTTAAGTTGGAACGGGAATAATAAAAGTTTATGTCACCGCCAAACAGTTCGCCCAGGTCATGCACTAATGCAATTTCCAAAACCTTTTGCGTATTTATTTCCACGCCCTTGCTTTCCATATGCTTAGCCAACATTAACGCAAGCATGGCAACCAAATAGTGGTGCTGGGCCAAATCGCTCAGGTCAGATTTTGAAACACCTGCCAGTACGTAGCCATACTGGGGTTGCAGGCGGGTTATTTCGAGCAGTTTAAACAGGGTGGTTAAATGTTCCATTGTTTTGCCAATTCAAACCCCCGCTTTAGGGAGAGTTTAAGTTCGTCAGCCATTTTAAGGCCAGGGATTTCCGATGCCATAAGCCAGCGGTATGCGCTATGTTCGGCGTCAAGCTTTATTTCCAAACCTTTTTTGGCAGGCTTAATTAAATAGTCTATTTGTATGCAGTGTTTAATTAACTGGTCAGACTCCCACATAAAGGCGTAATAGGGCACCAGCGGCTGTATGGCTATACTGGTTTCCTCAAAGTATGTGCGCATAAGGCCTTCTTCGGGTTTCTCCCCGGCCTTAAGCCCGCCGCCAGGCAAGTCATACGATCCGGGCATGAAATCTTCTTCCACAGAACGCCTGACAATAAGCGCTTTATTGTTTTGAATTAACAAACCGCCCACTATGACATGATGGTGGTGCTTTAAGTGGGCTGAATGCCTGCGCAAAAAATCGGTTATAAAATCTGACATATTACTTACTAAAGGATTCAAAAATATGCCGAGCCAATTGTTCTTTGCCCACAGTTGTCGTTTGGCTTGTGGGCAAATGCTTGAGCTCATACGCCTGCTCCTTAACTTCCCGTTCGCCTATAACGAGCACAAAGGGTATGGCTTGCTTGTCAGCGCTTTTTACTTGGGCGGAAACTTTGCGGCCAGTGAGGTCTACGGCCACATGGACATTTTGGTTGCGCAAATATTCGGCCAAGTCGTTTGCCGCCGGCACAAAAGTTTCGTCGAACGGGCAAATGGCTAAATGTGTGGGCGGGCGGTATGCTGGCAATAAGCCGTTTGTTTCCAAAAAGTCCCGCGTGGTCACGTCGCCCACGCCAAACCCTATACCCGGAACTTTTTCCACGCCAAATATGCCCACTAAATCGTCGTACCTGCCGCCGCCAAAAATAGAACGCGGGTTTACTGGATTTGTGTCGAACACTTCAAACACTGTCCCTGTGTAATAGTCAAATCCGCGGACAAGGGTTGGGTCAAACACCGCATTGGTTATGCCGGCTTCCGCAAGCTTGCCTAACAACACTTCTATTTCCCTGGCACTTTCGGAATTCCTAATGTCCTCGGGCAAGTCGGTTATAGCTTTGGCCTGCAAAACTTTTTCCAAAACTCCTGCCTTGTCTTTAACTATTTCCCCGGAGAGCTGTTTAAATTCCTCATGCGGTATTTTGTGCATGCGGTCCATAAGCTTGGAAATGGCATGGGCTTCGGTAGGGTTTAGCCAAAAATAACCTGCCAACAGCCAGTTTAAAAACTTGCGGTTATTTACCCGAATTTTATATTGGTGGCTGCTAGCCCCAAACCTTTTAAGTATGCCGTCGGCAACCGAAATAATTTCCAAGTCTGCATACACGCCTTCTACGCCGAACATGTCCACGTTTAATTGCCAATGTTCGCGAAGCCGCCCGCGCTGCGGACGTTCGTACCTAAACAAGTTGGGTATGGAAAACCACCTCAGCGGAAAACTCAGTTCTTTGCGCTTTTGCGCAACCAGGCGTGCTACTGTGGGCGTCATTTCCGGACGAATGGTCACTTCCCTGCCTCCGCGGTCGGTAAAACTGTAGGTTTGGTCGTTGACTATTTCCTCACCGCTTTTGGCTTTGTAGAGCGCCGTCTCTTCCAAAATAGAAGCGTGGTATTCCTGGTAACCGAACTTCTCGGCAACTTCCCGCCAAACGGAAAAAATATAGTTTTGGACAAACTGGTCTTCAGGATAAAAATCCCGCGTGCCCTTATACGGCTCCAAGCTCAATTTAGGCAATTTTTTGTCTTCGCTCATGAGGTGTATGTTTAAAATCTTTCTTTAATTATACCTAAAATGGCTTGTTTTTACAAATAATAGGTAGCGTTTAGTGGGTAGTAGGTAGCGTTTAGCTAACACTGCCCTTAACCGGCGAACTTGAAGTAATAGGTAACAAACACACACACCAACCCCCAAACCAGCCATACCACAAAAAGCACGGCCGTGCTTTTTGTGGTATGAATTTTTTAACTTTTTAATAAACAAAATAAATATTATACTTCCCCACAAAGTATCAAACACACCAAAAAAATAAAATTATCCCACTTATGGACGTTAGTCCCTAAGTGGTATAGTCTGTTTGTTAAATAATTTTAATATCAAACAAATTTAACGGCCGTTAAATTTGTTTGATATGTTATTGGATACATAATTTTAGCCCGGTAATTAATCTCCCACCCTAAACCACTGCTTATTCTATTTACGGCCGTAAATAGAATAAGCGGTTTTAAATATTGCTTTCACCAAAATCCCCCCCATAGTCTCCCATTTAACCAGTTTACATCCCGTTCGGCCGAACGGGATGTAAACTATGGACGTAAACAAAACCGCCCGTAGGGGCGGTGGGAGGTTATTGTAGTGATTTT
>CAYOXN010000085.1:0-5284 GCA_964407965.1 uncultured Candidatus Saccharibacteria bacterium | reverse complement strand
ATGACCAGAAAATTTTAGGCATAGTCTCCAGCCAGGCCGCCTTTATTGGCAACAATCCCGGCGGCAGGAACGAAGTTAACCAATTTAAGAAAGCCGTGGGGTTAGTTGGCCGCGTGCCGGTAAAAGCCACGAACGAAAACGGCGAAATCCACATTGGTGACTTTGTTACTTCTTCCGCCCAATTCCCCGGCTACGCCATGAAAGCCACCCGCTCGGGCTATGTGTTGGGCGTGGCTTTGGAAGAGTTTAAAATCACAGATACACAAATAGGCGCAGATGCTACAGCTACTCAAGGGACAGTATTAGTCTTTATCAAGCCCGGCTACCAGGTAATTAACAACACCTTTGTTTTGGAAGATGATGGGGGACAGCTAACCGGCCAAGTGGGCACATCAACCATGGTAAACAACGCCCTGGTTATAGACCAGAAAGGCGCTGGTAACATACTGCAATTGCAGGACAAAGGCCAGAACCGCGTAATATTTGGACAAAACGGTTCCATGAAAATATTGGCCAACAGCGTGTCTGACAAAGATGTTTTGCTTACCGTACAAAACGCTTCTTCGACCATTTTTAGCATAAATGCCAGAGGCAACGTTGAAGTTGCGGGTGCTATTATAGTTAAAGACAACAGCTTTGCGGGCAGCATAGCCACAGACGCACAGGGCATGGCGGTTATTGACTTTACTTACCACTTGGGAACCGGCAAGCCAGTGGTGCAGCTCACGGCAGAAAGCGAAACGCCCGTCTTTGTCCAAGTTTCGGCCTTCAAACAGGACGGTGAGGGTAATTACATTGGTTTTTACATAAAGACCTTCGGGCTAAATGGCCAGCCAGTTTCTGCCGTGGTCCACTATAACGTAACCGGCAAACCGGGCGGTTACCAAACCCTGGGGCAAGTGCTCCAAGTAACAAGTGCCTCGGGCGCGGGTGTGGAAAACCAGGAAGTCACTAACATTACGGTTGGTACAACTGCAGAACCGTCATCCCCACCCACTGTCGAAGAGACTGTGAGTCTTGTTGAACCTGCCGCTGAGACAGTGACCCCAGTCGAGCCTACCGCTCAGGCAGTGAGTCCTATCGAATCTGCGCCCGCACAATAAAATAATAAAAGGGGAGTTATTAATTTCTAATTTCGAATAACTAATTACTAATCAAACCCTAATTGACAAATGTCTAATGATTCTGGAAAAAGTAAATATGATTTAGAAGAAAGAACCGCTAAATTCGGAGAGGAAATTATTAAATTTTGCCGTGACATGCCTAAAAACGAAATTACAAGGCCCATAATCGGCCAACTTGTTGACTGCAGTACGTCTGTGGGTGCAAATTATTGTGAAGCGGACAACGCGGAAAGCAAAAAAGATTTTAAGCACAAAATCGGAATTTGTAAGAAAGAATCCCGGGAATCTATGCATTTTTTAAGAATGTCGGCTGTAGCAGTACCGGCATTTTCCGATAGGGCTCGTGTGCTGTGGAAAGAAGCTAAAGAGTTAAACCTTATTTTTAACAAAATTTTCCGCAGTTCGGGCGATTAGAAATTTTATTTTGTAATTGATTCGACATTTGGTATTCGATATTAGGTATTTTTATCTGCCACCTCATTAAACCCTTTATGCTCCAAAAAAACCCCGAAGGCTACAAAAAACTATTGGTTTTCCAAAAAGCCCAAACCCTTCACCGGGAAATTTTGGATTTTGTTTCAATGTTCCCTAAAACTAAAACCTATATTGACTTGGCCGACCAAATTTCCCGTTCCATGCGCTCGACAGAAAAAAATTTGGTAGAAGGCTGGAAGCGGACTACAACCAAAGAATATTTTAATTTTTTAAGTTTTTCCATTGGCTCCAATGCCGAAATGATGGAAGATTTGGCGGACATTGCCACTGGGCTTTATAAAGAACTAATGGGGATAAAGGGAATAATGGGGGAAAAGGGAGTAAGGGGTGCCCCTTCCACCCCTTCTTCCCTTTATACCTCTTACTCCCGTTCAACCCCTTCTTACCACCCTTTTCCCCGAAACCGGCTCGATAGCCTAAAGTTTTATCCGCTAGACGAAACCTTTCCTACTGCCGTAAAATTATTTTTAAAATCCAAGGAAATAGGCCTGCTGCTATATAAACTCCAAAAATCCTTGGACATTAAAATGGACACAGAACACACAAAGCCGGCCAGCCAGAAGTCAAAAGATTATTTTGAAAGGCTTACAAAAGCTGACCGGGAAACCGAAGAATATACTAAAAGTCTTGGTCTGGTCCGTTTGGAAAACGGACAATATATAAATAAGGAAGAATGGATACAAAAAGGCAAGCCGCCGTTATTTTCTCCTACCCTAAACCAGACGTCGTAGGATTCCTCCGGTTCAGGGCATTGCCCCTTTTGTAAAGCGAAAAAAAATGAACTTAAGGCATAAAATAATACCAGCAGTATTCGTGGCAGCCGGGAGTTGTGCCGTGGCGGTTTTTATATATGCCGCCAGTTCTTCGTCAACCAATTTTACGCTGCTAGACCCCGTTATAGACGGCGGGACCGCCTTATCTTCTTCGTCTAATTTTGGATTAAACCAAAGTTTATACCAACCGGCAATAGGTTTTTCCACCTCTACAAACTTTCAGCTTTGGGCAGGTTTCCAGTATTTTTTTAAGACCGCCAGTTTTACGCTAAGCGCAACAGCAGGCAACGGCCATGTCCAACTTTCATGGAGCAATGTACCGCCCCGTTTAGGCCAAACCCCAAACCGGTACGAAGTAGGTATTGGCACCAGTTCCGGGTCCTACACGTATACGAGCGTAGGCAACATGAGTACGTATACAAAAACCGGGCTGACTAACGGCGTGACTTATTATTTTAAAGTCCGGGCTAAAGCTTCGAGCGGAAGCATAATTGGGCTTTCCAACGAAGCCTCGGCAACGCCAACAGCCCCGGGCGGCGGGGGAGGTGGCGGAGGCGGGGGAGGCGGAGGGGGAGGAGGAAACACCTCTACCGGTAATGCAAAAGTGGTATTTAAAGGTTTAGCATTTCCCGGTTCGTTAGTAAGCGTACTTAAAGACGGTGCGTTAGTGGTGACTACGGTAGCGGATCCGGGCGCACACTTTAACGTTGAACTTACCAATTTAGGCGCGGCCAGTTACAATTTTAACTTATACGCGGAAGATGCGGAAAAAAGGAAGTCTGCAGGGGTAAGTTTCCCGCTTACCTTGACCAATGACACTTCTACGACCATAGACGACATATTTTTGTCGCCGACTATTGCAGTAAGCCATGGCCAAATTACCAAAGGCGAAACATTAACCATACTTGGTTACGCCCCGCCTGCTGCCACAGTCAACGTATACGTGCATTCCCAGCAGGAGTTTATAGAACAGGTTTCCGCTTCCAACAGCGGGGCGTGGTTTAAGGCATTCGACACGAGCTTTTTGGAAATTGGCGACCACACCACCCGTTCCAAAGCCATTGCCAATGAAAAAATTAGCCCTTTCAGCCCGACAGTAGATTTTAAGGTGGGGACCACCTCCGAACCGGTAGACAACTCCCAGTGTAAGATAGCGGACTTAAACTGTGACGGGCGAGTGAATTTGGTGGACTTTTCCATATTGCTATATTACTGGAACCGGACTAACCCAAACCATCCCCGGGTAGACATAAACAAGGACGGACGGGTAGATTTGGTGGATTTGTCCATTATGATGTACCACTGGTCGGGATAAACATAATAATTTTACATGACATGAAAAAACTATTTTTAGTAGCTTTGTGTGCCGTCGGTCTTTTTAGCCTTCACGTCCCAGAGGTCCAGGCGAGTGTGGTATTTGCCGAGGCAGCCCAAGAGCAAGTCCATAAAGGAGACTTGGTGACGCTTGATTGGTTTGTAAATACCGATAGGTCAACCATAAATACGCTCGATGTTGCCATAGCTTTTTCGGGCAATGTGCTGACGCTTGTCGAAGCCAACATAGCCGACTCCCTGGTGAGTGCGTGGGTGCAAAAACCTACCGAAACCGAACCGGGCCTTTTGCATTTGACCGGCGGGTTTGCCGGGGGAGTGCGCGGGGAACGCGTCCCGCTTTTTAAAACCATATTCAAAGCGGCTGCCCAAGGCCAGGCAAGCATTGCTTTAGGTCTTAATTCCCGCATATTGTTAAACGACGGGCGGGGAACCCAGGACACGGTTGCCTTTAAGCCCATTTCCTTTAGGGTGTTGGAGCCAAATCCAGAACAGGTAAGCATTTTTTCCATTACCCACCCCAATGAGTTACAGTGGTATGCTTCGAACAAAGTTACCATCCGTTTGGGCGGGAAGGAAAAACAAGTACTGAGTTATAGTTTCAGTAAAAATGTGGAAGAGTCTCCAGCCGAACAACCTATGCGGGTAAGTTCGCCATTAACCTTTAGTCCCGTGGAAGATGGGGTGTATTATTTTAAACTGTCTAAACAGACGGCTAATAACACGTGGGTCGGCGTAGGGATGTTTAAAGTACAAATAGACCAAACTCCGCCCGAGCCGTTTACGGCCCTGGAAGCGAGCGAACCCGGGATGTTTGGAGGGAAGCCGTTTTTAAGTTTTGCCACAGTAGATAAAGCTTCCGGTGTAGAAGGGTATTTCCGTAAAGGCATAATGGGCCGGTTAAAACCCATACAGAGCCCGTATGTTTATAGCCGGCCTTGGCTGCACAGCAGCATTACCCTCATAGCCAAAGACAAGGCAGGCAATATACGGGAGTCACGTGTATATGTGCATCCCAAAGTAAAGCCCGAGCATGCGGTAGGGGTTTTATTAGGCTTGGTGGCTGTGGTATTATATACATATTGGAAATTCCACCGAAAGAAAAAGCAAAAATAAGTATGCGTAAAATAATAAGTTACTTCTCGGTTTTGGTTTTTTGCGTCACTCTGTTTTTAAGCGGGGCGCCTTTTGCTTTTGCCGCTTCGGTGTATGTGTCGCCTGGGTCGGGTAGCTACTCGGTAGGTTCCACCATAAAGGTTACCGTGAGGACTAATACGGACGGCCAGGCGGTAAACAGCGTAGAGGCAAGCATAGGGTATTCTAGCGACACGCTGGAAGTGGTGAGTGTGGCTGCGGGCAGTTCTTTTCCCATGCAAACCCCTGGGTCGCCTTCGCATAGCTGGGGCAGGGTATTTTTATCCGGCGGAGTGCCTTCGCCGGGATACACCGGCGGCAGCGGCAATGTGGGTACCATAACTTTTAGGGCCAAAGCGGTGGGTGAAGCCACGGTAAGCGTGCTTTCCGCAAAAACACTCCTCAATGACGGACAGGGGACAAATG
>CAYOXN010000084.1:0-5285 GCA_964407965.1 uncultured Candidatus Saccharibacteria bacterium | reverse complement strand
ACTCCTTAGCACGGAGCCGCTTTCGACCACTCAGCCATCTCTCCATAATTTGAAAATCCTTATAATACTACCAAAATAACTAATCCCTTGCAACTGTAACGCACCAGACTTGGTTAGCCCCGTTGCGTTTTAGGACTTTGACGGCCTCAAGCAGGGTGGCGCCGGTGGTGGTTACGTCGTCGAGTAATATAAAATTCTTGTCCAAAAGCAGGGACTGGGTGTTTTGGCATGCCTGGGACAAGGCAAAGGCCGAGTCCATATTTTTTAAGCGTTCTTCGCGCTTAAGGTCTTTTTGGGTTTTGGTGGCTTTGATGCGGACGAGTGCTTCAAGCATAGTTAATTGCAACTTTTCCGCAACGTTTTTGCATACAATTTCCGTTTGGTTAAACCCGCGCCAGCGCTTTCGCCCCTTGTGCAGGGGCAGGGGAATGAGGCTTGGCTGCATTGCTGCCAAGTGCGGGTACTTTTGGCTTATGGCATTGGCAAGCATGGAGCCAAAGGTTCGGAAGACAGCCGGCAGGAACGAGTACTTGCCTTGAATGATTGAATTGGCCACATTTTTGTCGTGATAATCGAACAGCGTAATAAGTCCGTCTGGCCCCCAGGGCGTTTGGCAGCCAGGATGGGTAACGCCGTTTACACTTGGCTTTTTGCACATAATGCAAACCTGGCAGTCTACGGTTTTTAGTTGGCTTTTGCAAAACAAACACAAAAATTCCTTGTCTTCCCGCCCGCACACCAGGCAGCGTATGGGAAAAAGCAAATCTAGCAGCCAGGAGGAAACGTCGGTCGCGGCCTGTTTAAAAGTTATTAAATTTTCTTTAAAAAGCATGCAGATTAAAAACTAAAAATGAAAATACAATACTAACAAAATAAGTAGAAACACCTTTGCAGGCATCTCTACTTATGTTTTTATGTGTTACTTGTTTCCATTTATACCAATGTATTTTTATGCCGGCACCGCTACTTTCGCCGGTTTGTGGACGGTAAATACAACTTTATCTTTCTTTATGTCCGCCGAAATGTTGGTACCTTCTTTGGCCCCGCCGGAAATGATTTTTTCGGCCAGGGGGTCTTCCAACAAGTCCTGGATATTTTTCCTCACAAACCTAGCGCCTTGGGCCGGATCAAAACTTTTTTCGCTAATAAATTTTACCAGAGCAGGGGTATATTTTAGCTGGACATGCTGCTCAAGCAACCGCTGTTGCAGTTCGGCCAGTTGCAGCTGAGTTATTTTTTGCAGCTGTTCCATGCCCAAAGGCTTAAACACAATAAGCTTGTCTATGCGGTTTATGAACTCCGGCCTAAATTCGTGGCGCAGGGTATCTAACACGCCTGTCTTTATGTGTTCGTATTCGCTTTCCAGTTTTTGCTGCTTGTCGGTTTCGGCCTGCTCCCGTTCGGCAAAACCTATGCGTACGGCTTGGCTTGTCAGTTCCTGCATGCCCAGGTTGGAAGTCATAATTATAATGGTATTCCTAAAATTAACCTTTTTGCCGCCGGCGTCGGTAAGTTGGCCGTCCTCGAGAATTTGCAAGAGTATGTTAAACACGTCGGGATTGGCTTTTTCTATTTCGTCAAACAAGACTACCGCATACGGTTTGCGCCTTACGGCTTCGGTTAACTGGCCGCCTTCGCCATAGCCGACATAGCCGGCCGGCGCGCCAATAAGGCGGGCCACGTTGTGGCGTTCCATAAACTCAGACATGTCCACGCGAATAAGCGCGTCTTCGTCTTCAAAGACTTCTTTGGCCAAAACTTTGGCGGTTTCCGTTTTGCCTACCCCAGTGGGGCCAAGAAATATAAACGAGCCCATGGGACGGTTGGGGTTGGTTATGCCCGCGCGCGACCGGCGAATGGACTTGGCCACTTCCTCTACTGCTTCGTCTTGGCCAATAATCCTGGCTTTCAGGATTTTTTCCAAATTTGACAATCGGCTCACGTCTGCCTTGGCCAGTTTGTTGAGCGGAATTTTGGTCATCATGGAAACGGTATGGGCAATGTCTTCGCCAGAAATGACATGTTTGGGCGTGCTATTTTCCAATGCTAAGCTTTTGCTCAGCTCATTTTTCTGCTTAATAAGCTTTTCTTCCTGGGCGCGTAAATGCAAAGCCGTGGTAAAGTCTTGGTTAAGCACCGCTTTGGTTTTTTCTTCTTCCAGGGCTTGGAGGTCAGACTCTATTTTTTTGGTGGTGCGGAGCAGTTTGGAAGAGGAATTTATAGAGCGTAAGAATGCGGCGGTTTCATCTATTAAGTCCACAGCCTTGTCGGGCAGGTAACGGTCCTGGATATAGCGCGCAGAAAGTTCCACCGAAGCTTTTATGGCCTCGTCGGTAATGGTTACGTTATGGTGCTTTTCGTAGTTGGGTTTCAGCCCGCGCAAAATTTCTACGGCTTCGTCTTTGGAAGGCTCGTCAACCAAAATAGGCTGGAAGCGGCGTTCAAGCGCGGCATCTTTTTCTATAAATTGTTTGTATTCGTTGAGCGTGGTAGCGCCTATGGCCCTAAGTTCGCCCCTGGCAAGCGCGGGCTTTAAAATGTTGGCCGCGTCCAAGCTGCCCGTGGTGGCGCCAGCGCCAACCATGGTGTGCAATTCGTCTATAAAGAGAATTATATTTTTGTCGTTTTTGACCTCTTCAATTATTTGCTTGAGGCGGTTTTCAAATTCGCCGCGGAACATGGAACCGGCAACTATAAGCGCCAAGTCCAGCGAAAGGATTTTTTTGTCGAGTAATGAGTCGGGCACTTCGCGTTTGGTAATGGCCAAGGCCAAGCCTTCCACTATGGCGGTCTTGCCCACGCCGGCTTCGCCAATGAGGATGGGATTGTTTTTGGTACGCCGGTTTAAAATGGAAACCATGCGTTCTATTTCCGTTTTGCGGCCAATGACCGGGTCTATAAGGCCGTCTTTGGCTTTTTTGGTAATGTCAGTCGTAAAATATTCCAAGAGCGACTGTTTGCCGTTTTGACCAGGGCGTTGCATTCCGGCAGGGGAGGGTTGCCCGTCCATGCCGGGGCCAGGCCCGCCCGGAATTTGGCCGGGGTCGCCATTGGGTATTTCGGGGAACTTGGAAATATTTTCAAACACGGAAATTAAGTTTTGCTCCAAGTCGTAAATGTCTATGCCAAGTTTGGAGAGTATAACCTTAGCCTTGTTTTGGGAAACCGAAAGCAGCCCGTACAAAAAATGTTCGGTGCCTATAAACTGGTAGCCGTATTGGCTGGCCACAATAGCCGAACGCTCTATAACCAACTTTAAATTTTCCGAAAGCACGGGCTTCCAGTTGGTAATTTTGTTGTTCGTGTTCACCAGAACCAGTTCTTGCTTTATAATTTCCGGCGTAAGCTTGGCTTTGGTTAAAATTTCGGCGGCAAATGAAGTCTTTTCCGAAATAACCCCGTACAGTAAATGCTCGGAGCCAATGTGGTCATGGTGCAATTCTTCACTCACGAGCTGGGCGGCTATAAGCGCATTTTTTGCCCGGGAAGAGAGCCGTTCTAATATATAAGAGAAATTCGTCATAAAAGGATATGGGTGGGGAAACTAGGTTATGTATTTATTTGCAAAGGTTAATTGATTTCAAAATACCTGACGTATTTATTAGAATAATCTTAGATTTTACACTATAATTATACCATAATATGTTCATTATATCAGTATTAGCAGTCATGTCAATAGAGTGCTAATACTTTACATTCACTGATACACGGATATCACTGATGCCACCGAATGTAGATTATTTTACTACTTATCGAACCTTGTTTGGCTATGATATCCGTGTTATCCGTGCATCCGCGAATATATATGTTTAACAAAACCCAAAAAACCAAAGAGCCGGAGAATGCGGACAAGGCGTATGAATATGCCGTGTTTTTGCTTTCGTTAAAACTAAGGACCGTGGGCGAAATGCTAAAGAAAATGCAAGACAGGGGCTACACGGAACAGGTTATAGAGCGGGTGTTGGGACAGTTAAAAGACCAACGGTACATAAATGACGAGCGTTATGCGGAGATTTTTTTGGAAAACCTTAAAGCCTACCGGAGTTTCGGGTTCTTTGGCATTAAAAAGAAAATGTTGGAGAAAAAGTTGCCCCAGGCACTCATAGACTCCACGCTTGCCGCCGGACTTTCGGTTGCAGAAGAAATAAAAATAGCCCAGAAGCTCCTTAAAAAAGATGGTTATGCCGGAAAAGCTTCTACGGAAAATTCCGAGGAAGTGACGTATAGGACGTATGAAGAAAATTTGGAAAATAAGGCCAAACAAAAAATGGCCAATAAGTTAAAAGCTCGGGGGTTTAGGAGCGAGGTTATAAGCAGGTTGTTGTTTTAGGTTTTTTGGGTTTTCTAAATCCAGTTCCCACTGTTTGGGGTTGTTGGTAATATAGGTGCGGATTTTTTCCAAGGATTCGTCACGGCGGATGACATGGTCGTAAAAAGATTTTTGCCAGGAGAAATTGGCGGAGCCAGATTTATGAATAATTTTAACTGTAATATTTTTAAACGATCCTATAATGGTATTTAGGCTTATGTAGGGGCGGGCATTGCCCGCCTTTTCAGTTGGGCGGCCAATGGCCGCCCCTACAGGTGTAATTATAATAATACCGTGTAGGTGATTGGGCATTATTTGATAAACATCCAATTTAACGTTTGGATAATGTTCTGGAATTTCTACCCAATATTTTTCAACTATCTTTCCAAACTTATTCAAAACCATTTCGCCGTCTATCACTTCCCCAAAACAACACACCCGGTCTTGTGCACATATGGTCACAAAATAATAGCCGGGTGTTGTATAGTCAAAGTGGTTTAACCTATTGGGTTTTCGTTTTAATTTTTGTATTATCATGGCTTACCCCTCTGTAGGGTTTAATGTGCCCCTCAACAGATCTATGTAGGGGCGGGCATTGCCCGCCCTGAAGCGGGAAGCCAATGGCTTCCCCTACAAATTCATCTCCCGCAGCCGCTTAACCCGTTCCTCTATGGGCGGGTGGGTATTGAACAAAGACGAAAACCAACTTCTGCTTCCCGCAGAAGTTGCCCTGAGTGCATCTGAAGGGCCTGTGTCTTCGTGGAAGGGGTTAACTATATACATATGGGCAGTAGCCTTGTTGGCCGCTTCCAGGGGTTCCTGGTCTTGGCTAATTTTTTCCAAAGCTCTGGCCAAGCCTTCGGGATAGCGGGTGAGCAGTGCGCCCGAAGCGTCAGCAAGGAATTCCCTTTTGCGGGATACGGCTAGCTTAATGAGCGTGGCTATAAGAGGGGAAAGTATGGCCCAAATAATGCCA
>CAYOXN010000083.1:0-5302 GCA_964407965.1 uncultured Candidatus Saccharibacteria bacterium | reverse complement strand
ACCTAATACCTAAAACCTAATTTAGTAATTTCGTTTCCTTTAGTATTTAGTAGAGGATACCTATAACTGTAAAGTCAGTAATATCCGAGTTATCCGTGCATCCGTGAATTTAAATAATGTTTAATCGACACGGCTTTATCCATAAAAATACATACACAAGGTAAAGTCAAATAAAAAATAAGTAAAAAACATGTTTAACAAAAAAACTCTTCACTACTGGGCTGTCCTCTTTGCCATTTTAAATTTGGCCATAGCCGCGCCCCAAATAACCCATTTCCTGCAAACCGGTTTGTGCAGGAACTATCTTGAATTTGGCAGCAGCTTCCAGGCTTGCTCGCTTGCCGAATTTACCCGTTATGGCTGGTCGTGGGTATCAGTGGTAAATTTACTGCTCTTTGCCCCGGCAGCCGTTTTTATGACGCTCGTGCGCAATTTTGTACATGAAGCCTTGTCACAGAAAAATTAATGTATAGGTGCATTAAGGCCTATGTACCCCGTCTTGGCGGCGGGGCAGCAATTAATCCTCCACAGTGGACAAAGTCAAACTCCAACAATTTGAAGGCCCGCTCGATTTACTGCTCAATTTAATAGAACAGCGCCAATTAGACATAACCACCATTGCCCTGGCCGAAGTTACCGAGCAGTTTTTGCAATACATAAAGCAATTAAACCACATAGACCCCACGGTATTGGCGGACTATTTGGCCATAGCCGCAAAGCTGTTGGTCATTAAGTCCAAAGCCATTTTGCCGACTTTGGAATTGGAGCCCGAAGAAGAAGACGCGGCCATAGATTTGGAATCAAAACTCCTGCTCTATAAACAATTCAAGGAAGTTGCCAAGTATTTTAAAAAATTGGACAACCGCCGCAAACAAGGCTTTACCCGCGTATTGACGTTTGAAGAAAAAATTAGCTTCTTCCCCGACCCCACGGTAACTAAAGAAGTGTTACAGAAGCAAATTTTAGAAGTCCTCAAAGGCCTTAAGGAACTTGATGCCCTGCCAAAGGCAAAAGTTAAAGAGGCCATTAGCATCCAGGAAAAAATAGACCATCTCCGCGACCATTTGTCCCAGCAAGTCGAAACCCGTTTGTCCGATTTGCTTAAAACCGCAAAAAACAAATCCGAGGTTATTATTACTTTTTTGGCTTTGCTTGAGCTTATAAAGCAGCGTATGTTCAGCGTAAACCAGGAAGCGCTGTTTACCGATATTGTCATAAAAAAGTACAACCCCACCCCCGAAGAACCTGCAGAAACAATTCCCGAAGCTGAGCCACCTCGCGCGCAGGCGGCGGAACCGGCCCAAACAACCCCGGAAGCAGAGGCGAAGGTAGCTATAAATTGGGACGAGGAAGATGACTTTGAAGATGAAGAAGAAGACGAAGACGAAGAAGACGCTGCAGAGGGGCCCGAAAGCATAAACCCTAACCAGCCCGCCGAATAACTATGGAAAAAACCACCATTGGCGCCTTGTTCATTCTTTTTGGTTTTGTTTATGGCTCATTGGCCCTAGACCCGGTTTATAACCATACGTTAAGGTTTTTAATAGAGCGGGGTTTTATTAAACCCCCGGCCGGCAAACCGGCAGACATGCTTTTGGGACGCAAACCCGCAATTTATTTATATAGTTTAGCATTCATAATTATTGGCGTTTTTATTTTATGGAATCGGAATCTTTAACAAGCCTCTTGGAAAGTATTTTGTTTGTCTCCAACAAGCCCCTCTCGGTAAAAGAGCTGGCAAAATTGCTCGAACAGCCGGATACCGAAATCCAAAATGCCCTTGCTGCGCTTAAAACCCAGCGCGAGCACACCGGCGTGGTTATTTTGGAAAGCAACGGTGAATACCAAATGGCAACAAACCCGGCACATTCCACGCAGGTTAAAAACTTTTTGAACGCCGACCTCAGGGAAAAGCTTACCGATGCCACGGTGGAAGTATTGGCCATTATTGCCTACAGGCAGCCTATTTCCAAAGCGGAAATAGAGGCAATCCGTGGGGTAAACTCCCAATATTCCGTAAGGCACTTGCTTATGCGTGGGCTTATAGAAAAAATTCCAAACCCCAACGACAGCCGAAGCAGTTATTACCAAACCACCACCGAGTTTTTGCAGCACATGGGCATTGCTTCGGTAAAAGAGCTGCCAACATTTGAGGAACTTACCGCCCAAATTAAACTGCCCGAAACTCCCGCCATGGCCGAGGCTAACCAAGCAGAAACATCCCACCAGCCAGCCCAAACCGAAACAGTACCCCCGCAAGAAAACTCCAGCCAAGCAGATACGCTGTCGCAACCAAAAGATTCTGATTTGCCCGTACCCCCTCCTCCGCCACCACATGAATAATAAAAAATCCCTTCCCGCCACCGGCGGGAAGGGATTTTTTAACGGGGCAATTCTTCGTATGATTCCTTGGGACTGCTGGGCTGCTCGGTTTTAAGTTGGATTTTCGTACAACCTGCCGCCAACAACACCAACAGCGCAAGGGCTAATATAATTTTTTTCATAAATATCCTAATTAATAACTACAAATTCTACTAAAATTACAAATGCTGCATTTGTAGATTTGTCTCATTCGTAGATTTGAACTAACTATTCTGTACACAATAACGCTGCACCCACCGCCCCGGCGTTCTTTAAACTTGAAATTATTACCTTGGGCATTTCCGTTTTGTTTATCATATGCAGTTTACACACGCGCAACGCTTCGGGTAAAAACTGCTTGTGGTGGGTTATGGCCACGGTGCCGCCCAAAACAAGGGCTTCCACATCCAGGGTATTTACTATATTGGCAAACAGGACGCCGAGCACCTTGCCAACTTTTTCAAAGTCTTTTTTGTCCCGGGCTTTTTGGAAATAATATTCGCTGTCATTTTTCAGGTCTGCCATCATATGGCCGACTTCCCCGGCGCTGCCGTGGCTGCCGCGGTACAATTTTTTGTCTATGACTATGCCCCCGCCTATGCCGGTACCCAAGGTTATACCTATAAAATCCCGGAAACCCTTACCTTTGCCCAGTTGCAGTTCGGCCAGCGAAAAACAATTTGCGTCGTTGTCTATAAAAATTTTGTCTTTGGCAAACGGCACAAACTGCTTTATGTTTTCCCGCTCCAAAAACCGCAAATTGGGGCTTACTTTTATTTTCCCGGTTTTGCCTTCCACCACGCCGGCTATGCCCAACCCTATGGACTTAATGGTCCTGCCCGTGGACAGTAAATTCACCAACCGGTCTATGGCGCTATGGAAATCTTTCTTATTTTTTGGGGTCGGGGCGGTTAATTCCCTGACTACGGTTTTATTTGACCAAACAATGCCGGAAATTTTGGTTCCGCCGACATCGAGTCCTATTACGGCTTGGGACATTAGTAGGTTTAAGGTTAAAGATTTAAGATTTAAGGTACCAATATACGGAAGCATATGAATGATACTGGTAATACTAATCTTATATATTGGTATTATCCGTATCATCCGTATTTATTCGTATATTAGAATCATGGTAGCTACTTAGTTAAATTCCGGACTTCGTTTAAAAACTCGGGGTGGCCTTGGCCGTCCATCCAATACCACCATTCTACACCCCAAAGGTACTGTTCTTCAAATCCCGTATTCTGGGCAACTCGGGTTATGGTTTTAAACTTTTCCAGGCTCATGGTCTTGAATTGTTCCTCTATGGGGGTTTTTACTATACCCGCGGTGGTCCACGGTTCCGCTTCCAGTTCGGCTATAATAATTTTTTTATTGGGGTTAAGCAGCCTTACGTAACCGGCTTTGAGCCGGTAAAACCAGCTGGGTATGTAGTTTGTCCAATAACGCTTTAAGACGTCGGAGTACACATAGCGGTACAGCGTGGTCCCAAACACGTCGCCACGCTTGCTGGCCGGCAGCCACGACGAAAGCTCGCCGCTGTCGGTTATGAGTATGGGCGTGGCGGGATCTAGTTTTTTAATTAAGGCTATTTCCGCGTCAAAATTTGCCGGATCAAGCTTGGGGCATATGCCAAACGAACTTAGAAACGGCTCGTTCTCCACTTGCCAATAAGCCAGCGCGGGACTGTCTTGGTACCTCCGGACTACGGCTTCCATATAAGAAAGAAGTTCGTTTTGCTGGAGTTCTGCAGGCTTATCCTTTACCCAATCCGGTTCGTGGCACTCGGGCCAGCGTGGGAGCCTCCGCCCTATGGCCATTACAACTTTTGCCCCGTGCTTTTCGGCCTCTTGTACTTGGAAATCCAATTCGTCAAAATTATATTTATTTTTTTCCGGCTCTACCCTATTCCAATATGCGGACACCCTAACATTTTTAATACCCAGGTCATCCAGCATGTCCACATACACTTTTTTCCAATCCAATCCCAAATTTTCGGCATAGGGCACGCTAAACGTAACGCCATAATTAAACTTCTTGGCTTTCTGCCCTGCGTTTAAAGTCAATAACCCAAACACCAGGACTAAACCTGCAACCAGACTTAATATTACTCTTAAATGTTTTGATGCCATTTAGTTAATTCAAATGCAGTAAATTTTATTTAATTCTAAAATTTTATTTAATTTTACTTAATAAAAAGAAGTGCTGTCCCAATAAATATAAGTATTAACCCAGTAAGCTTCACTTTAAGCGTATGTTTATTTATGTCTTCTTCCAAAATATGGCGGTACTTCCTGGTTAAAAATATGGCAACTGCAAAAATAATTGCATAGCGTATGCCCTGCAGGCTGCTAAAAATAGAAATTTTACCCGTAGCTACCAGATAGCTGCTTAAAACAAAAGCCAAACCACCCACGAGCTGTTTTATTACAAATAGCCAGGAGGTTTGTTTGGGACTTTTAACCTTAAACCCGGCCCTAAAATGTTTTCTCACTTGGGGCAGCAAAAGGCAAATGGCAATTCCGGTAGCGGCCCCTATCCTATTCCACATAAGGTCGTTTAAAATATGGCCGTCTCTGGCGGCATATTGCCAAGCAATGGCATTTATACTCAAGACTGCCGCTGCGGCAATTTTTAAACCAACATGCTTGCCTACAAAATCTTTTTTGTAAGCAATAAACATGGCACCGGGAATAAGTAAAAATAGGGCGGCGGTTTCGTTGAGGAGCAGCTGATTTACACCAAAAAGCATGGCTAAGAGTATGTCAAAAATAGGCATTATGCCAAAAACGAACGGGACTACCCGCGAAACTTCGCCTTGGGAAAGAGCTTTAAAAAATAAATAATACGCCAGGGCAAACAAAACGCCGGAAAATAGGTTCCACAATATGGTGGAAGTGCTTGCCGGAGCATAAACCCATGGCCACATGACCAGCAAAAC
>CAYOXN010000082.1:3891-5371 GCA_964407965.1 uncultured Candidatus Saccharibacteria bacterium | reverse complement strand
ATGCTCGCCGCGAGTAAGTTTTTTGAACCCAAGGATTTAAAAGTCAAACAAGTCTTTTTTAACGGCGTTTCGCACCAATACGTAAAAATTAACCTGGGAAATAAAATTTTAGATGTAGATCCTTCATTAACATACGTGCGAGGCGTCCCCTTTGGCCAAAGGACTAGCAAATGGTTTGGTTAGACTACTTGGGTATGAGATACATAAAAACTCGCTTTGAAGCGAGTTTTTATGTATTTGGAGTAGTTATTTTTCGAAAGTAACCGTAGAAATAAATTGGTTAAAGGTATCAACTTTTGCTTTTATTTCAGCATTTGCCGACTTTCCTTGCAGTATATTGTTCAATTGCGCATAGGTATAAATTTGTTTGTTTGGGTCGGATTGAGAATATAACCAAAAACTTCGGCTGAATTCATACCAACTGCCATTGAGATAGAACAAGTATTTTATAACCGAAGTTTCTGACTGAAATGGCCCGGCGGTAATTATTTTGAATACCTTATTACCGTTTATATCCACTATTTGGCAAAAGGAATTATCCTTAGCCAGGAAATCTCCAAAATCCTTTAAACAATTGTAACCTACCGGTTTAGTTGCTAATAAATTTTTTACAGATAACGGATGAGAAACTGTTCTTGGGTCTCCAATAGCCTCACCAGCCTTTTTAGATTCATTAATTTTAGCTTCCCAATCATTCACTGATTTATCTGTGTAAACATTTACACTGGTTCTTGCTACGCTATTATTGTCACCACTAAAAACTATATTATGAGAAACATATGCGTTATTCCCATTGTCGGCAACCGATCCCCATTCTTGAGGATAGCTAAACTTTAAACCTAAAGAGCTATTCTTATAGTCTAGCCATCCACGAGGAGTTTGGGAGGTGCTGTTAGAGGAAGCTGTGTTTTGGGTCTGCTGATTATTTAAATCAGCTTGTTGTTTTTGTTCTATTGTCGGTTTGGTAGTATTACATGATGCAGCCAATAAGGCCACCATAGACAATAGGTAAAGTATTTTCTTCATAATATTATTAGTTGATACTGCTTGCCTAATCAGGCAGAGTATCAATTCTATTGAGCAAATAATAAAAGAGATTGTTTGCTCTTTAATTACTTACATTGTAGCATTTAATATACAAAGTATCGAGGTAATTTTGACACATTTTCCCCGGTGCGCTATAATATATTTAACAATTTAAACAATATCCAGAGTGCAGTTAGGGACCTAGCCCTATGACCTGCCAGCAACCATCCCAATGTGGAACGGTGCTAATTCTAGCCCTTAGTGGGAAAGATACGTATAACAACCGTACCCGCTTTGGCGGGTTTTATTATTAGTACGCGGAACATACGCTGATCCGCGAGAAGTCTGCGACCTATGAAAACTTCTGTGCAAAGAAAACTTTTTTCGTCCGAGTCCGTAACCGAGGGACATCCGGACAAAATGGCCGACCAAATTAGCGATGCAATACTCGATG
>CAYOXN010000082.1:0-3881 GCA_964407965.1 uncultured Candidatus Saccharibacteria bacterium | reverse complement strand
CAATTTTAAAGGACGACCCGCGCGGCCGTGTGGCCGTGGAAACTTTGCTAACGAACGGCGTATGCGTAGTGGCCGGCGAAGTTACCACCAAAACGTATGTGGACATTCCAAAAGTTGTCCGCGGGGTTATTAAGGACATTGGCTACACCAACGCCGAATACGGTTTCCATTGGGAAACGTCCGGGCTTATGGTGGCCATAAAAGAACAGTCGTCCGATATTGCCATGGGCGTGGACAGTTTTGTTAAGGGTAAGGGCGGGGACATTGTTAAGGAAGATTTGGAAAATTTGGGTGCGGGCGACCAGGGGCTAATGTTTGGCTATGCCAGCGACGAAACCAAAGAATATATGCCCCTGCCTATTGTGTTAGCTCACAAATTGACTAAGCGCCTGGCTGAGGTAAGGAAAAAGGGAATAATAAAAGGCTTAAGGCCGGACGGCAAGTCGCAAGTCACGGTAGAATATGTAAACGACAAGCCCAAGCGCGTGCATACGGTACTTATTGCCGCCCAGCACGACGAAGATATAAATTCAGAAAAGCTCAAAAGTGAAATTACCAAACAAGTTATTCAAAGAGTAGTGCCCAGGCAACTGTTGGACAAACATACAAAAATATTGGTTAACTCCACCGGCCGGTTTGTTATAGGCGGCCCGCAAGGGGACACTGGCCTTACCGGAAGAAAAATTATTGTGGACACATATGGCGGTTGGTCCCGCCATGGCGGCGGGTGTTTTTCGGGCAAAGACCCTTCCAAAGTAGACAGGAGCGGCTGCTACATGGCGCGTTATGTGGCAAAAAACGTCGTGGCTGCGGGGCTGGCCAAAAAATGCGAAGTGCAGGTGGCCTACGCCATTGGCGTGCCAGAGCCGCTTTCGGTACGGGTAGACACCTTTGGTACGGGAAAATACAGCGACGAACGCATAGCGCAAGTTATAACTCAAGTCTTTGACTTCCGCCCGGGCATGATAATAAAAAACTTGCAATTAAGGCGCCCCATATACAAGCAAGTTGCCGCTTACGGCCACTTTGGCCGCAACGACCTAAAAGTGCCCTGGGAAAAGTTGGATAAAGTAAAAGTTATAAAGAAAGCAATTGGCAAATCACGTTAATATAAAAACAAGCTCCCGTCATTTGAGGGCTTGTTTTTTTAAAAATAAGGGCATATAATACGGCTGTTATTCTTAATATATTTGTATGGTGTATTTAATTATTTTAGTCTTTTTGTTTTTAGTCTTTGCCATGTCGGTAAGGATAGTTGAACAAAACAGGGTTTTCGTCATTGAATTTTTAGGCAGGTTTAATCGCATTATGACTGCGGGGTTGAATTTCAAGGTCCCGCTTTTGGAACGCGTGGCCGAAAAGGTGACTTTACGTCAGCAAAACTTTGCCATACGGAACTCTTACCCTTCCAAAGACAAAGTTATTGTGGACGTTTCCACGAACCTTATTTACGCGGTAGATGCCGCAGAAGAAGGGGTTAAGCGTTATGCGTATTCATTAACCAACCGTGACCAGTCCATAGGCGCCATTATAGAAAACAGTTTGCGTACGTATATTGCCAAAGAAACGCACGAGGGCATATTGGAGAAAAAAGAAGAACTGGCTGCGCATATACGGAACGACTTGGAACGGCAGTTTTCCGAGTGGGGGATGATTATTTATTCTTTCCAAATTACCGAGGTATCTTTCCCGGCTACCATAACCCAAGCCATGAGCGAAGTGGTGGCCAGCGAGCAGCTGAAAAAAGCCGCGGAAAACAAAGGCGAGGCGGTAAAAATACAAGCCATTAAGGAAGCCGAAGCCGAAAAAGAAAGAAAGCGCTTGCAGGGTGAAGGTATTGCCCTTGAGCGCGAAGCCATAGCCAAGGGGCTTAAAGAGTCCATAGAAATAGTAAAGACCGCAACCGGGCAGAATTCCCGGGAAATTAT
The DNA here is from genome assembly GCA_964407965.1 of uncultured Candidatus Saccharibacteria bacterium. GTDB lineage: Bacteria > Patescibacteriota > Doudnabacteria > UBA920 > UBA920 > CAZPRQ01. The sequence goes on along the minus strand of CAYOXN010000082.1, from coordinate 1,953 downwards.
GGCCTTGCTTACGTTGAACCAGTACCTGGACACCATGAAAAATCTGGGCGATGACGGCCGGGCAAAAGTAATTTTTATGGATACCAATGTCCGTACCGCCACCAACATGACCGAACAGCTTATTGCGGCGTTTGAAAGCCAGAGTGATGAGGTAAAGGCTTAAAATAACAGTTAGGGTTATTTGGCAGCGCGGCGCGATTCGTAAGCCGTTGTACGGGTTATGTACCGTTAATCATCTTGTCTAGTGGGGGTTGATATACATTTGTATATCAACCCCCGTTTTGTTATTTCTAGTTGAAATTATTTGCACCCTCTCTGTATTGGCTGCACCAGGCTTCTCCATCATTTAACTTCGCGTTAAGTTTCTTCGGACCTGCGGAGGGGGACAATGTACACGATGACCGTCTTCAGGGACCCACATCTTTAATTAGCTATATTTTAATTTCGGTAAGTAACTTTTTAAAACATTTATCCCTGAAGACGGTCATCAAAAAGACGGTCATTAATAATTTCGCGCTGCGCTGCCAAATGACATATACCGCCCCCAAAGGGGCTTTTTTATATGCTACAATTATTTTATGAAAATGGTTATAAGAATAATCAAAATAGCAATTTTTCTTGGCGTGTTGGCGGCTTTTGGTTTTTTGGTTTCCAGGAAAATAGACCTTATAACCGCAGACTTAGGCAGGCATATAGTAAACGGATACACCATACTCCATGGCTCGAATACAGAAAGACAGGAAGTACTTTATTCAAACTATTATTCTTATACCGAGCCCCAGAGGGTGTTTGTAAACCACCATTGGGGCAGCGGGGTGTTGTTTTACTGGGTGCATCAACTGGCCGGTTTTGTAGGGGTGTCTGTATTTTTTGTGCTCTTGTGCTTGCTAACGTTTGCTTTGTATTATGCTTGGGCCATACAAAAAGGCGGCTGGCTGGTGGCTACCGCCTTGGCAATATTGCTTATGCCGCTTATGGCCAGTAGGGCGGAAGTAAGGCCGGAGGTGTTTACGTATTTGTTTAGCGGGATATACCTTATAGCGCTGAACCACGCGGAATTTAACGCGGAAAAACGCGGAAATAGGAAGTTATGGTTGTTGCCTGCGGTCATGCTGGTGTGGGTGAATTTGCATATTGGGTTTATTTTTGGATTTTTTATTTTGGGAATATTTGGGCTAGTCAGGCTGGGGCAAGATTTAAGGTTAAGGATTATAGATAAAAGCAAGCCAGTATTTAGCCGAGAATTTATTATATTATTTAAAATTGGTTTAGTTTGCTTGGTGGCGGCTTTGGTAAACCCTTGGTTTATAAAGGGCGTGCTGTATCCATTCCAAATTTTCCGGAATTATGGCTATATGATAGTGGAAAACCAGTCCGTTAGGTTTTTGGAAAAGCTGAGTGTGACTTCCACTTTGAACTTCGGTTTATATAAAATTGCTTTGGTAGTGGCCGGGGCAAGCATGGTTGTGGCAAGTGTTTTGTGGCTGCGCCGCAGGAAAGCCGCGGGTGTGGGTAGTATTGCCGAGAACGCGATAGTAGTAGTATTTGGGGTATTGGGTTATTTGGGCATACGGCATTTCCCGAGTTTTGCATTTTTAGCTTTGCCCGTGGTTGCCGGCAATTTGGCGGCTTTGAAAGGCATGAGAAGGGTATCTTCTCCGAACGAGAAGACATCAGCCTGTCGAACCTGTTTGGCCCAACCGTGGTGTACCCTTTGGCTGTATTTTGCATTGTGGTCGGTTTGTTCCGTATTTATAATCAAATTTCGCTTTTTAAACCGGTTATGGGGTTTGGGTTGCTGCCGGCAGCCGAAAAGGCGGGAGAGTTTTTTGAGTCCCACAACATACAAGGGCCGCTATTTAACAACTATGACATTGGCGGGTATGCCATATTTTATTTACGCAATAATCCCAAAGTTTTTGTAGATAACCGTCCGGAAGCGTATAGCGTGGA
>CAYOXN010000081.1:4232-5378 GCA_964407965.1 uncultured Candidatus Saccharibacteria bacterium | reverse complement strand
AAGGGTGATAGTATATTCATATGAAGTTCCAACACGCCCAATCCGCTTTCATGCGAATGTCCTTGCGCTAGCAAGGGCGTGTTTGAAGCATTCATCCCGCCAGCCCTTGCACGGGGCTTTTTTTATTTTAGGAGGATAGTATGGTAAAGGGAAAAATACTATTTCCGCTGGTCGAAAAATGCCTTTATTGTGAGGGGCCGCTGGAGCGACCGCGCAGGCCACTGTATGCTTTAAGTTGCAATAATGAGAAGTGTGACCCTCACAAGAACCCGTGGGAAAAACTGGATCCAGAATTCACCCACGATCCGAGGCGATGCCCGCGGTGTGGTTCGGCGTTCTACAATTTCGTAACACAACAAAAAGGGGAGACAGTTTTGAATTGCGGTGTGTGTGAACTGGAATTTTACGCATCCACCCTCATTCGGACAATCTTAAAACCGGGGTAACTCGTCGCACCCCGGTTTTTATATTTGATTTCCAGATTTAGTTTTTATCCTGAATATTTCTCTTTCCCTCCAAGTCATCCCAGTTACGTTTTTCAAAGGGAAATAAACCGGTTTTAATGTCTGTATCATTTTGTGTTCCGTCTACGGCTTCTATGTCAAAATGTTCTTGTTCAGGATTATTTTTAAAAGGTTTTTCCGGCATGTATTATTAAATTTGTTAATTTGTTAATTCCTAAATTCCTAAATTACTTACCCCATGCTATGCCTGAGTACCGCGGCTTGTTCTATAAGTTTGCTTACGTTGGCTTTGCGCTCGAGTTTTTTGTGGATTTCCGTAACCAGGGCAAAATGTTTTTTTTCTTCCGGGGTTTGGGGTTTAAGTTTTTTGCCAAGGTATTCTTCTACGGCCCGTACGTCTTCTACTATTTCTTGCCACTGGGGGCTCTTCCTGGCAAGCTCTAACAGCGCGGGTTTGTTTAAAAATTTTCCCGCTGCCAGCAAGTCTAATTTTATATTGAGGTAGTATTTTTCCACGAGTTTTATGTCTTTGCCAATGGCGCGAATGCCGCGGCCTGTGCCAATAAGCTCAGGCGGTACACCAAGGCTGTATAGGGCCGCGGTGTAACTAATGGCGCGGGGCAGTTTGGTCTTGCCCACGCCGCGGCTGTGCCCGCCGACGACGATCACGCGGCCCTTCACC
>CAYOXN010000081.1:0-4222 GCA_964407965.1 uncultured Candidatus Saccharibacteria bacterium | reverse complement strand
CCCTATATGCTGGACGCGTTCGCGGCGTTTGGGTAAAAAACCCGCAACCACATTTACCAAGGGGGCTATGGTGGGTATGCTTTGCTGGTAGGCTTTTTCAAAAGGCTTTATTATTTCCAAAAGTTTGTGTTCATCTTCTGCGGGAATATTTTTTGCGTGGCCTTTGGGTAATTGCTTATTCAGTTTTTGTATGGCCGCGACCACCTCTTTTTTTGGAAAATCATAGCGGAAGGCACTTTGGATTATGGCCGTGCGAATGCCTTGGTACTCTTTAAGCCATTGCGTAACCGTAAGCGGCGAAATGCCGCCGCGGAACGGCAAAGTGCCTACACCCACCACGGGGTGAAGGGCTATGTTGTGTTTTTTTGCAAAGGCATTGTACCGGGAAAGGGCGATTTTTATGGCCAGTATGGTAGGGACTATGCCGGAGTTTAGGGCAGGGTCGGAACGCGCTACATAGGGGCGCATATATTTTGGTACAAAACCAAATTTCCATTTGTGCAGTCGCAAATACTGCTCTAGTATTTCGTTGGAATTTATAATAGTGGAAACTTGCTCAAAGAGCGGAATTATTTCTATGTGCTTGAGCTGTTGTTTTTCGTGGTTATACAACCGGTGTTTTAAGCTGGCCAATTCCGAAAACGCCTCTTGGATGTCTATCATTTCTTCTGCCGTGTCGGTCATGGGCAAAATAACTTCAAAGAGCGGGGGAGAATAGAGCCCCACTTGGCGGGCAAGGCCCGCAGCCGTGGCTATGCCCATAAGCGCGCGGCCCAGACGGAATTCGGTTTCCACTTTGGGGTTAGGTAGGCGGAAAGTCAAAAACGTATCTTTGCCTATGGGATGCTGTTTAAAATATTCAAAATGGTCGGCGAGCAGGCGTTCCAACACAGACTCGTCTACAAGTTTGCCTTCCCAGTCCCATTTATATTCCTGAATGCCCAAGTCCGAATAGCACAAAAACGCCTCGTACGCCTCGTGCTGGGTGGCAATAAAACTGCTGGCGTGCCAGTAGGGTTTGGCGGCATGGTCCGGATGCTGCGTGGCCATGGTTGCCGGGATTTTCCGTTTGGCTGGTTGAGTATTTTTCATCATGTATATACTACACCTGTTATGGGGGATTTACAACAGGGTAAATGAATGCCTTTAAGATGACCGTCTTCGGTGACCCACTTTTTAAAACCACATTAACTTCAATTATATATATTACCGGTTATAACCATTTATCCCCGAAGACGGTCATCTGTCACCCCCTGTCCGTTGATTCTCAGGCCAAGACTCGAAGAGGGGAAGGGGGGATGAGGGTTACATACCCCAACTCATAAAAAAAGCAGGCCGTTAGCAGGGCCTGCGTTAGCGCTCCGGGCGGAGAATTGATCAGATGGGCTGGTACTGGAAGAGTTCGTGCAGTGCTGGAGGTGGGGGCGGCATTGTGTGCAAGTACCTGAAAGGGTTGCTGCAAGGTTTGCATACAACTAGGCCCGTATCTGGAGGTAAATTGGGAATGGGCTCTAATACCCGAAAACCGGACTCGTTAATTACTTCCGCGCACTTTGTACAAATATATAACATTCGGCCTCCTTGAGAAAAAATTACCACAAATATGCCTAAAAGGCAAGTCGAGAAGTTTTAAAAAATATGAATTTTTGTTATACTTAAGCATATGCAAATACCCAACATCCACCCTGTGTTTGTCCATTTTCCAATAGGCATGCTTACGTTGTACGGCCTTATGGAAGTGGCGCGGTTTGAAATACTTAAAAAACAACCGTACTGGTTTTATGTAAAAAGTGCCTTCCTTATTTTAGGTGCGGCCAGTGCGCATATAACGGTAATAACTGGACTGCTCGCGGAAGAGTTTATGAAAGGCAATCCCACTGTGGAAGTCCATGAACGGTTTGCACTTCTTTCCACTGGACTGTTTGATGTATTAGCTTTGGCATATTTAATTGCTTTTATAAACCGCCAATGGCCAGGCCGCGTATGGCAACAAAAACCGTTTTGGCAAAAGGTCACTAAGGGTGCATCCATAATAACCCATACAAAAGTGGGAGTGGTGTTGGCTATTGTAGGGTTAGTACTTATTACCATAACCGGCGCCCTCGGCGGCAGCATGGTCTATGGACCAAACAACGACCCAATGGTAAAATTTGTCTACAAACTTTTTGTGCAATAAAAATATTTATGCGGGATTAGTATAATGGTAGTACGAGACCTTCCCAAGGTTTAGGCACGGGTTCGATTCCCGTATCCCGCTCCAATAAATTTATTACTTTTCCTTCTCCGCCAAAAGCCCTAAGGGCATTTAGGCGGACTCGCCCAAATGCTTTAGCTCTTGACGGGCCAAGGTTGAGAGATGGATTTGGTGTTCCTTACCCGAGCCAATCTAAGATTCAATTCTAATTATGAATTTAATAACTCCAACAGAAGGCATTGTTACTCTGGTTATTTTTACATTTGTAATGGTAGCTGTGGTATATTTTTTAACCCGCAAACAGTTTCATTCAAGTGAAGCTTTCCTAGTTGCTCGCAGGGAAGTGTCTTGGTGGAGAGGTGCATTAAGCATAGCTGTGAGTTGGGTTTGGGCTCCGGCAGTTTTTATTGCTTCATTACAGTCATATACAAAAGGCATAGCAGGAGCATTTTGGTTTATAATCCCCAATATACTCTGCTTTTTTCTCTTTGCTCCATTAGCAATTAGGCTTAGAAGGTTTTTACCCGAAGGCTACACTTTACCTGAATTTGTGCTTAAAAGGTACGATAACGACAAGAAAACTCATTTAGCTTTTCTTACTATATTTTTTGGTTACCAATTGGGAGCGATCATAATTAACACATTAGCAGGGGCAATACTTTTAAGCATCCTCACGGGAATCAGTTTTTATGTAGCAGCAATTGGTATGATGGTAGCGGTGTTAGTATATGCAATACTAAGCGGCCTAGAAGCCTCCATAATAACAGATATTATTCAAATGGGAATGGTCCTTCTTTTTTGTTTCATATTAATTCCATGGGTAATCATCAAGGCTGGTGGCATTTCGGCGGTAACTGGTGGCTTGTCTGGCATTACAGGAGAGTTTGGTAATGTTTTTAACCCCTGGGTCGCATATTCGTTTGGCATAGCAACAACCCTAGCTCTAATATCAGGCCCGTTTGGGGATCAAATGTTTTTTCAGCGAGTATATGCCTCAAAAAAAGAACAAATTGTAAAGACTTTTGTAACTGGGGGATTGGTTTTTGGAGTGGTACCTATAATACTCAGTCTGTTAGGTTTTATAGCGGCTAACCCTAAATTTAGCCCCCTTCTCAATGTCACGGATCCCCAAATGGTAGGGCCAATAATAATTGGTTATTTTTTGCCCAAAGCAGCATTAATAATGTTTTTGTTTATGGCATTTGCAGCATTGGCATCGACTATAGATTCTGCATATTGCGCCATTAGTTCGCTGGGAACCGTAGATATATACAAAAAGTATTTGAACCCTAAGGCAGATGATAGAAAAATTTTAAGTGTTTCCAGGTGGCTTATGCTAAGTATGGCGTTATTGGGAACTGGTGTTGCACTATTACAACCAAAGTTATTATGGGTGTTTTTAATATACGGAGCTTTGGCTTCAGCAGGATTTTTCCCAACAGTCCTGAGCCTATATTGGAGCAGATTGACCAAACAAGGAGCTTTCTGGGCGGTAACTTTGTCCCTGCTTATAGGTTTGCCCCTCTCAATTTATGCTAATGTAAAAGAAAATGTTAATTTAATAGTTTTATCGGCTATTCTAAGTGTGGTTATAGGGCTTGTAGTATGTTTGATTGCAGGATTTACAAACAAGAAAATGCGTTTTAATTTTGAGAAAAGTACACTTGAAATAGTTTAAATTATATTTGGCGAAACAGTTTTATGGACTTTACCCATACAAGTTACGATTTTGAGAAAGAATACCCTAAATTGGTTAGGGACAATATTCCGTCTATTATACAAAATAAAACCGGCAAACCTGCGGACACTACTTTGGCGGAAGGTGATGAGGAGTATTTAAAATTTTTATTAAAAAAACTAGTAGAAGAATCTTTAGAAGCAGTAAAGTCTTCCGAACACAATAATTTAAATGAAGAATAGGCAGATGTTTTGGAGGTAGTAAGCGCAGTAGTAAAACTAAAAGGTTGGAAGCTGGAAGATATACTAAAAATCCAGGAAGAAAAACGAGCCAAAAACGGCGGGTTTGAA
>CAYOXN010000080.1:2734-5390 GCA_964407965.1 uncultured Candidatus Saccharibacteria bacterium | reverse complement strand
CTTCAAAAAATCCTTCCTAAGCCCTTACTTGATAAAATTGAGCCTTATTTATGCAGGTATTAGTGGATATGGTTTATTAGGATCAAATGTAGGATTTTTCTCACCTTTTAAATTATTATACGGCAAGCCATAACCCTGCTTTATTAAAAAGTCTGAAAGAGATCCTTCCTCCCGAACTATTTCAGCTAACCAGCGACCAAATTTATCAGTCTTATGGCTTCGGATTGTTACTATTGTATCAATTGGAAGTAGTTCTTCTAATTTTTGCTTTGCTATTAGGCCAAGTGGTCGTTCGACACCACTGATCTCAGGCGCAGCGTAATGAGCAAGGCAAACAACAACAAAAACCCCGTGAGTACGCGACTCCGGGATTCTTCGGTATTTGTTTTGGCTTTTATGCGCTGTACCATACCACTAATGCTGTCGGCAATTCACCGTGAAATGTTATCGCTGCGTAAAATATGGGACTTGGACAAATTTTGCTTGGACTACGGGTACATACTGGCTGCTTTCCAACTGGGCTTGGACAGTGGCAATTGACGATTGTTCGGAGACCTTAAGCGCCAATTTTTTGTTTTCCGCGGCAATTTGGCTAATGGAAGTTTGGATATGTTTTATGGCATACCCTTCGGCGGAAAAACTGTTGGCTCCGAGCAAATACCAAAAAAGCAGCACCGCACAGGCCACGCTTAAAACCACGCTTGCCGAAATAAATTTCCAGGAATTGTTTTGGACTGTACCGAATTTTTGTTGGAAGCGTACGGGTAAAGCCGCAGAGCGGCCAAAGAGGGTAAGTGACTTTATCATTGGTTTTTGTTTATATTTTTTGCAGCGCCCGTAATTTTGCAGGCTTACTGCGGGGGTTATGGGTTAATTCTTCGGCCGTAGCCGTTATAGGTTTTTTGGTTAATACTTTTGCCTGGGGCTGTTTGCCGCATTGGCAGGTGGGAAAATCTATGGGGCAAACGCAACCTTTGGTTAAACCTTGGAAATATTGTTTGACTATGCGGTCTTCCAAAGAGTGGAAACAGACAACGGCGAGCCGGCCACCAGGGGCAAGAATGTTGAACGCGCGGGGCAAGAACTCTTCCAGGTTTTCTAATTCATGGTTTACGGCAATGCGCAGCGCTTGGAACACCCTTCGGGCACTGTCGTCCGCCTTGTGGCGGACCGGCTTAGGCAAGGCGTCCTGGACTATTTGGTGCAATTCGGTAGTATATTGGATTTCTTTTTGGTCTGTGCGGTATTGGACAATTTTTCGGGCTATGTGCCGGCTAAATTTTTCTTCACCGTAGTCCGCAAAAATTTTTTCTAAACGGTTGGCATCATAATTATTTAAATAAAACCTGGCGTCTTCTGGCTGGCTGGGGTTAAAGCGCATGTCGAGCAGTTCTTTGTTTTGGAAACTTATGCCCCGGCCGCTCTGGTCTAACTGGTAACTGGAAAAGCCTATGTCCGCAACTATGGCTTGTATGTTTTGTATTTTGTGGGTAGCGGCAATTTCGTCTATGTTTTTAAAATTTCCGTGGTGCAATAGTAAGTTGGGATGTTTGGGCAATAGGTTTTTGGCATTTTCCAGCGCCGCTGGATCTAAGTCTATGGAAAGCACGGTTCCCTTACCGCCCACCGCTTCGAGCAACGCTTGGGTGTATCCTCCGCCGCCGAGCGTACCGTCTACGGCCGTGTTCCCAGGTGAAAGCTTAAGCAGCTCAAGTACTTCTTTTAACAGGACTGGGATGTGGGAGTAAACCATTATAATGGTATTAAATAAAAATAAGTAACATTAAATAAAATTGACCAAAATTGACTGCAATAAAATTTTACTTAATTTTATTTAATTATGTTCAATTTTACTTAATTATCTAAACCCCTAATGTCCCGAGCTGTTCGGCTATTTCGTTGCTGGCACCTTCGGTTTGCTGTTTGTAAGCGGTCCACAACTCATCGCTCCATACTTCTATGCGGTTATACAGGCCGGCAAAAACTATTTTTTTCTGGATTTTGGCAAATTCTTTCAAGTATCCGGGAATTATTATGCGGCCTAGTTTGTCCAGTTCGCAGTCCATGGCCCCTGCTAGCATAAGGCGGGAAAATGCGCGGGTGTTGGCCGTAGCTATGGGCAATGTGGAAAGCTTTTCGGCCAACTTCTTCCATTCCTCAAGCGTGTACAGAAAAAGCGAGTTATCAAGCCCGCGGGTTACTACAACTTTTTCCGAAAGTTGCGGCCGAAATTTGGCAGGTATAGAAATCCGGCCTTTTTCGTCTATGGTTGCTTGGTACTCGCCTATAAACATTATGGGTAAAATTCGTATAATTAGTAATTTGTGTATTTTAATGGAGCCTATGCACCCTAGGGCTAAAAAGGGAGACTTTTCTTGCTGCTAGATGGGGCGATGCATAGGCGTTGAATATCCACAAGGTATTCCACTTATCCCCACTTATATCCACTTTTTTCCATTACTTTGTTATTATATACCACTAATACCCATAGGTCAAAACATATGCAAGTGCCTAAATATAATAAAAAAACCGCGATATTACGCGGTTTTTTAAATACCAAACCCTATAAAATGCCCCTACCCCTCCCACATATCCACTGTTTTTATTTCCCACTTTCCCCTCCCCCTGTTGTTGGCCCCCCCCCCCCCCCCCCCCC
>CAYOXN010000080.1:0-2724 GCA_964407965.1 uncultured Candidatus Saccharibacteria bacterium | reverse complement strand
AGCAAACGTGCCTGGTTCATTTTATCATTTTATCATCTTATCATTTTAACAAAATAGCAAACAGCAAGAATCAAGAATCATGAATTAAGAATCAAGAATGGCTACAATCTTTAATCCTTTACCCTGCACCCTACTTGAGAACTTTATGAACTTTAAGAACTTGAAACTAATTTCCCTAAAACCTAGCCAGCTAGCTTAGCGCGTATGCCGCTATGCCAAACGCTACGGAGACGTTGAGGCTTTCTTTTTTGCCTTGCATGGGTATTTCCACTACCGCGTCGCAGGCTTTTAGCAGGGCTTTGGGCACGCCTTTGGTTTCTTCGCCGAGTACTAAAGCAAAAGGGCCGCGAATATTAACGCCGGAAATATTTTTAGACTGCGTGTTATTTTCCAACGCAATTATTTTAACCTTTTGGTTCTTTAAACGCCTCAAAACCGCAAATACGGACTTGGAATATTCCCAGCTTACCCATTTTTCAGCCCCAAGGGCGGTTTTCCCTATGGCTTGGCTGTGTTTTTGACCTAAACCCGGATGTCCGGTATAACCCGTTAAATAAATTTTGCTTACGCCAAAAGCGTCGGCCGTACGGAAAATTGAGCCAACATTATACAGCGAGCGAATATTATGGGCTATGACATAAAAAGCCGCGACGGGTTTTTTACGCCTTTTTACGGCCTTTGAAATACCACCAGGCATACCATGAAATTAACAATATCCAATTGGGAATAAAAATCCACCACGTCCCCCACGAAACCCCAAACGGTACCCTATAGTCGGAAATGGGGAACAAAAAGGGCGTCCGGTAAAAATCCGGATGCGTAGGTATATCCATAAGTATATGCAAACCCCACGCCAACATGGGCCAATATAACCTTCCCTTCCTTAAAGCAAAGACAACCAGGGTTGCTATAGCAAACAAAACCAACGAATGGGTAAAATTATAGCCTTGTTCCGCAAATGTTACCGTCCAATGGTTGCTGCTAAAAAGTGTCCAAAATTCCTTCCGGGTAACAAGTATATACACAAACGAGGGGGCAAACGGTATCAAGTCCGGCAACATGCCAAAAGCCACCGCCACCCACCTGTGCCGTGGCTGATTTTTAAGTTTTTTATAAACAATAATATTGCCCCAAAGGCCGTGGGAAAAAACGTCCATGTAATAGAATTAATACGCTATTGTCTTTTTAACCGTGCAGTTAGCTTTAACCCACGAAGCATCAAATTCCGCAACTTCCCTGCGTACCCCTTGGTAAATGTAATACGACCTTACTGCGGTTCGTGTCTCCGGACTTTCGCTCACAGTTGGCATTCGGTCCTCTATTAACTCTTCCGGACATACTTTAAGTAATGCACCCGGCGTACTTGTGGATTGTTTGTTCCCGCCAGAATTTTTTATCAACCCTTTGGGAATGCCGTTTAATTCCGAAGACAAAACTTCCTGTTGGCTTTTAAAATTCATTAGCACAATAAGTAAACCAACCGCCGTGGCCGTGGCAATAATAATTATGATCCAAAAATAATAAGGCTCCCAATTCTTTTTTGTCGTTACGGGGTTTGTGTTTGTTGGTTGTTGTGTTGGTGTTTGTGGCATACGTTATATGTTTGCACCCAGGAAATCCTGGATAATTGCAATAATGCTAAAAGCTAATAATGAAAAAACTAATCCTCCAATTACCCAGAACAACGCACGTTTTGCCTTAACGAGTTGCTCTTCCCTACCTTGGGCAAGGACCATGCGAAAACCCGAAACTATAACCATAACTACCGAGACAATAGGTACAACTTTAAGCAGTAATACAAAAATGTAGGCAATGGCTTGCTTGTAGTCGCAATACGTAGTGGGGCAATAAAGTTCCTTTGCGGCTTGGGTTGGGCTTACGGCTTGGGCGGGGTTTATTACCAGTGCATAAGCCAAGACACAAGCCCAGAACGCCCGTTTAAGGTTTGACATACTAAACCAGCAAATTTAAATTAAACTCGTCGTTTTTATTTCGTTGCATGCTCCCTGGCAAAACTATGACATGGGCTTCCACCGTAGCCAAGGTAACAAGGCGGAATATATGGCCGCCGAGCACTGAAAAATCTGTCCTACCTACCATGCCATGGGCATGGATGACCGGTTCGTTATTAAGCATTGCCCCGGTACCATTTAGGGAAATAAGCTCAAAGTTTTCCACCAGGGGCTTTTTATGGTATTCCTTTAAGAAAGGATTATAATAACCAAGTTCAACTTCCGAAACCGAACCAATAGCCGAAAAAGAGCACGCGCTTAAACTGTGCTCTTTCATAAAATTTACAATACCTGCAAACACTTCTTCGCCCTTGTCAAACCTCAGTATAAACTGGTTCGTATCCTTTACAATAAGTTTCATAGGCTTAACTTAACTGCACCGTGCGGCCTAACACCTCTTTGACTTTGGAAATAATTTCATCTATGGACTGGTCGGACTTGAGCAAGTAGTCGGTTGCGCCGGCTTCTACAATTTTACTTATGGTGTCTACATCACCAATGTTGGTGAGGACTATAACCGCAGTTTTTGCGGTATCGGGGTTTGCTTTTAACTCCCAAAGTACCGAAATGCCGTCTAATTTGGGCATCATAATGTCCAAAAGCAGCAAGTCGGGTTTTATTTCTTTTACTTTAGCTACGGCCTCTTCGCCGTCGTATGCCGGAAAAGGTTCGTAACCGTTCGTGGCGAGTGCATCGCACAATGAGCCGGACA
>CAYOXN010000079.1:0-5575 GCA_964407965.1 uncultured Candidatus Saccharibacteria bacterium | reverse complement strand
CTTAAATGAGTTAAAACGCAAGATGACGGTCTTCTTGCTAAAGCAAGAAGACCGTCATCAATTTCGTCAATTTATGCAATACAAAATAGAAGGCCAGCATGATTCCTACCCCGAGGGCAACCCGGGCAAAGAAGACTTAAGCCATTGGCATTATGGCGCGGATGACGAGACGCAGCCCACCTTAGGCGAGCATGATGCCGAACCGGGCCAGGAAGGTTTAGAAGTTGGCTCCGAAACCCAAGTACAATAATACTAAAAAGTCTCCCGAAAATCGGGAGACTTTTTTATATAAGCTCTTGCTGCATAAGGATCCTTCGACAGGCTCAGGATGACTTTGAAATAACAATGGTACTTAGAGATCCTTCGGATGCACTCCTCAGGATGACTTTGAAATAACAATGCTATGTTATTTCGGGATCCTTCGACAGGCTCAGGATGACTTTGAAATAACAATGCTATTTAGAGATCCCTCGGATGCACTCGGGATGACCCACTATCTAAAATAATTATTTGAGGGTCACCTTACCGCCGGCTTCTTCTATTTTCTTCTTGAGTTCTTCGGCTTCGGCTTTCGGGGCATTTTCCTTTACGGCTTTAGGAGCGGCATCCACAATGTCTTTGGCTTCTTTAAGGCCAAGGCCAGTGGCTTCGCGGACAACTTTAATCACGTTTATCTTGTTGGCACCGGCGTCGGTAAGCTCAACGGTAAATTCAGTCTTTTCTTCGGCTACAGCGCCAGCAGCGGCCGGACCCGCCATCATCATGGGGGCGGCAGCGGAAACGCCAAATTTAGCTTCTAAAACTTTAACTAATTCGGAAAGTTCAATAGCTGTGAGTTTTTCAACGCTCTCAACTATAGTCTTGAACTTTTCCGGTACTTCAACTTTTACTTCGTCGGACATAGTGTGTAATGTTATTAATTAATTTATGCGGCTGCCGGTTCGGCGGCTGCAGGGGCAGCGGCTTCGGCAGGTTGCTCCACCGGAGCGGCGGCTTCGACTACTTGCGGTGCGGCTTCCTGTTTTTCTGCCGGAGCGGCAGTGGAAACAGAAGCCTTTTTCTCTGCGTAAGCATTTACAAGCCTGGCAAAAGCGGCCATGGGGCCGTTTAACACAGACATAAACTGCGCACGCAACTGGTCTTTGGAAGGCAGGTCACCTAAAGCTTCCACTTGAGCCTTGCTGAAAATGTCCTTACCGACAATGCCTTCAACAATGTTCAAAGATTTAATTTCTTTGGTGAGTGTTTTTATTATCCTGGCCGGGGTAGATTCTTCTTCTTCGGAAATAGACATAATAACCGGGGCCTTGTAGTCTACCGAAGCGCTGGGAATGCCCATGGCTTCCAAAGCTTTGCGAATAAGGGGGATTTTGTAAACCTTGGAAAAAACATTTTCCTTGCGCAAGCTTTTGCGGAGTTTGTCCATGTCTTTCACGGTTGTACCGCGATAGTCGGTAAACACCACAGACTTTGCGTTTTTAAGCTTCTCCACCAGTTCGTTCAAATCCTTCTCTTTTTGTGATTTTAATTTAGCCATAGTTTTGGTTAACCAATAGTATACTAGTAAATTCTTTCTTCGACCTTTAATTCCACCAAAAAAGTGGAAGTAAAATATCCTATTAAAAAATAAAACTCGGTTTAAACCGAGTACAAACTTCCGCAAATTCCGCGCTTGTCCGCCAGTGCTCTTTGCAAAGGTGGGTTAAATACCGCGTTTTTAGCGACTTGTTTCCTCGGTGGGCGCTTGTTAGGTTTTACAAGCATTAAACCCGATCTTTCGGGAGCCAACTGTCTTTGGATATTTACTTACCCATAGTTTACCAGGAAAGGTGGAAATAGTCAAGACTGTGGCTTTCAAGAAGCAAGGTTTAGCAATAACTAATAAGTAAGGAGTAATTAGAAAAATCAGAATGACCAGTGGTATCCGCGCCATCCGTGTATCCGTGAATTTAAGCTAAACGCTACCCACTACATGCTAAATGCTAACTTAATAAAAGTCTACAAACTTGGGTACATACGCCACCATTGCTGCCATTTCACGCGCGTAGTAATACAGCAATTCGGGCGTGCGGTAATAGGTGGGTTCCGGTGAACTCCAATAAACGTCTTCAAATCCCGCCCGTTTGGCTAAAAGCACGGCCCGGGCCAAATGGAACTTGTCGCTAACTATAATTATGCTTTTGGCTTCCGGGGCAAGCAATTTGGCGTTTTTTATGTTTTCGTACGTGTTGTGGGACTGCTCGTCTAGTTCCATAACCGGCTTAGTGCTGGAATTTTGCACAATAACTTTTTTCATGTAGGCCGCCTCGGAAAGGTCTTTGTCGGATATGCGCCCGCCAGACAAAATAATTTCATTGGCCTTGCCTTCTTTGTACAATTCCAAACCTTTCATGCTGCGGTTATACAATGCCGGGCTGTAAATAGCCGCGCCCAATATAACTATGGCATCGGCCTTTTGTACCTTAGTATGGCTTTCACCCACGCCAAAAACCAAAGCCGCATCTAAAACCGCAATAGCTAAAACAAAATATGCAAAAGTTTTTAAAACTTTCTTCATGCCATTATTTTACCACGGACTTCCTATATTTAACAGCTGAGTATGGGTAAAATAGATTTCAGCGCGTAACAATTATGTGCTTAAATTTTTTCCATAAAAATGTTTGAGTTCCAAAATAAACAAGCAGGGTTTTTATAGAAGCTGCTAACAACCGGAGATCATACCAAGGAACAAAAAACCAACGGTTTTGAATATTAAAAACCCACTTTAACATACCCCAATAATTTTTGTGCCGTATGTAATAAGCAAGCTCCCTGCTAAAATTACGAGCCAACATATTTCCGGTGCTAAGGGGAACTATTAAATTTACAGGCTTATTAGCCGACTGCTGCAAAAAGTTTAAAATACCGGCGGAAAAGTCCACCTGGCATATTCTGGCAGTTCTCAACCAAGCCTGAGGACGCAAATCCGATTCTATTAAAAAATATTTACCCGAGAGCCGGTCAAGCATAAATGTAATATTGGCAAACCCATGTATTCCAAAATTTTCTCCAAGTTTATGGATTATACCCTCCAAACTCTTAAATTTTCCGTAAAGCCTAACCATGGAAGGTTCAAATTCACCACCAGTTGTCTGTAATACTTCTGCACTGGCATAAGCCAAAAGCCTCCCTGAATGAAACAAGGCCTCTACTGCAATATTTTGGCCCTGAATATACTGTTGTAACACTAAATTTTCTTTTTTATCGGGGCTTATTTGCTTCCAGACTTTAAAAGTTTCGTGTTTGTTTTTACAAAAATAAACGCCATTTCCCCCGCTGCTTTTATTTATTTTTATTAATGCAGGAAAAGAAATTTCTTCTACAGAATTTTTTAACTGCTCAATATTGTTTATTATCTTAAAAGTCGGAGTTAAAATATTATTTTCTGCACATAAAATTGAAAGCCCTGCTTTAGAGCATAAAAAACGTTTATTTCGAGGCTTGCTCAAAGGCAAAAATTTTGTAATGTCCTCGTCTGAGACCGCCTTTTGATTTATAATGTCTAAGGCTTTGTCATCTGCATTTATTACCCAGTCATAAGTTACTTCCCTGTTTATTTCGAAAAACCGCTTAGCAAAAAGCTCTTCTGTAGCAGGGAAAAGCGGCCACCATTTTTCCCAAAAACTATTTTTCAACAGCCAACTTTCTTTTGCGCAAAAAACATGAACCTCACATCCAGCTTTATGGTATAAATAAGGAATTTCTGAACAAGTTTCTGAATTCTGGAAAGCAGCAATTAAAACTTTATACTTTTTTTTAGGTTTTCTAAACATAAATCCAATATACAAATTATATCATACGATTTTTGAAAACCCTCCCGTAATTGCGCAACAATAAAAAAAGCAAGTCCCATCAGGACTTGCCAAGCACCTCCGCACTTAATGTTAGCTAATAAAGGACCGCTTAAGTACCTCCACACCCTCCTCTACGGTCTCATGAATACCAAACGTTTTGTGAAGGTGTGCGTCATGGGTAAACAGGTTTTTAACCCCCGGTTGGAGGCATGCTAGATCAATCACCCGCCCGGCATTCATCCAACTAACCCACGCGCCAATAATTACACCAAGCCCTGTACTATCGACTTCGCTCACATCTGCCATGTTGAGCAGGACAGATTTTGCTTGCCCGGCTTTATAGAGCATGTCTAGGATATCCCCGAGAGTCCAACTCCCCCGCTCCAAGAGTACTTTCCCTTTCAGGTCCAAAACCACGATCCCGGTGTCGGGAATTTCCCTAGCCTCAATGAGCAAACAATCGGGACCAGAACACTTCCTGGAGAATTCCACGAAAGCGGATAATATGTGTGGACAAATTTTAAAACTACCCAACTTCCCACTGGCCGAAAGGCTTTTGTGTACCGCGCTGTCGGGTCCCATTACCAGGATCATACGCGAACGCCTACTTGTCAGTTGTCCTCGTAACATTTCCAATTCTGTAACAGCTTCCGTGCCCACTTGGGTAATCCCGTTGAGCACTAGAATGACTTCACGGTATCCACCCAAGATCCATTCACCGACGTGGTGGTATAGACCGTTGTAGGCCTTGGTATCAGCGTATTCACCTTCACAGGTGAATACAACTGTACCGGAAACAATTGGAAAGAACTGGGGGACTCTAACAGATACCCCCTTGTATGTAAACATTCCTGCCTCCTTATCGAAACAGTATAATCCTCCCCCACAAAAAACACAATACCCCATTAAATTAATAAATAACCAATTCTGGATATACTACTATAATCCGCGGCCGCGGTTTATAGTAGTAAAGAAATATAATAATAATTACCTACTTTAAAAACATCTGCATTATTCGTGAATTATTTCGTAGGTATTCGTAGCATCCGCAATAAAAAAGCCGGACCTAAGTCCAGCCAAGGCGCTGCGCTAATTCGTATCCCCACCAACTCAACGAACCCTACCCATCCTCCTTTTTACCGGGCCAGTTGTAAATGTCCCTCCTGGTCATCCCAAACCATAGCCCCATGTCTTTCAGAATGCCCTCAATCTCTGCTAAGGCCTTGGAGTTGAAATGCTTGCTGGCTAACATTGTCTTTTTATTCTTCCGCACCAATTCCAATACGGTCTTAACTCCTGCGTTTGTAAGGCAGTTGAAAGCTCGTACAGAAGGCTGCAGTTCTTCTACACTCTTGTCGAATACGGGATCATACCCGATCTTTACACGACGAGAGTGCCGTGATTGTTGGCTAAGAATTTCAGCAATTTTACTCACTGAAGCCGTAAGTTCCTCCACTGTATTGCGAAGCTGGATTACTTCCTCAAAAATACTCCGCAAGATTACATCAGAATTATTTTGCTCCGACATATCTGCCGACCCTCCCAGTCGACATTAAAATATACTATATAATTAACTAATTGGCTAGTGCTCCATGTATAAACCAGTGCCCTTTTAAATAACCAATACAGGAAATATTGCTATTTTTATGGTTATATTTTATAATATTTCAGTTATTGAGTATCTAAACTCTACTTACTAACAGCTATTAGTTAATACCATTGGGGTGTAGCCAAGCGGTAAG
>CAYOXN010000078.1:0-5589 GCA_964407965.1 uncultured Candidatus Saccharibacteria bacterium | reverse complement strand
TCCAACCCGGGCTATTGGGATGGGTCCCGCTTAATGATTCCGGCGTGTTAAAGCCAAGCACATAAAACGCCCTTCCCTGGCAAGGGTTACAGGCCGGGTCATAGCCGTACCGGTAATACCTATACCCATACGGCTGGCCGCATGCCGTAGGGCTATTTACCGGATCCTTGGGCATAGAGGCTACAATACCATCGGTCTTTAAAGCCACAATAAATTCTCCGTCCCCTGTGCTGTCCCAACCTCCACATGTTGTTACACCACAATTGCCCAGCGGGTCACACGCAGAGTTGGGATATTGGTTATTTTTGTCGTAATACAATTCAAGCGCAGTTTGGATTTGCCGCATATCCGAAAGGCGCCGGGCATCGCGTGATTTCAACCGGGCATTATTTATGGAAACCATTGCGACACTGGCTAACAAACCAATTATCGCCACCACGACCAAAAGTTCTATTAACGTAAAACCAATATTCCTATTCCGCATTATTTTTTGTTCGGCACAGCCGCCGGCGGCAAGTAACCTTTCGGGTATTTTGTCGGTGCCGGCTTGGTTAAAAAGTAATACAAGGCGCCCAACGCAACCAGCATTCCGCCAATTACCAGCACCACCTGGAGCTTGGTTACGCTTTTAGCCGGAGCCTGTTCCGCCGTGGGTGAGGGTGCCGACGCAGGTTGGGCACCGACGTCCATACCAGGTGTCGGCACAGGTACGGGTGGAGCTTGGCTAAAATCGGCCGCGTTTTGGTCTAGCTGTTCGTTTAAGTCCATATAATTATAGCTTATTAATTACCTCCGACGCAGACTGTGTAATTTACGTTCCAATGCCAACTTGCGTTTGCCCCCGTGTATTTCCCCAAACAGTAATTGACCGCTGAGCCTAATTCATATCCATTAGGGTAAACGCCATTTGCCTTAGATAACTTGGCCCTTGTGCTAGCCTCTTCAAACACGGATGCTCCAAACCCAAAATACTGGCTACCCATGACCGAAGGGCAATTGTAATAGTAATAATACGTGTTGTTGTCATTAACCGGGTCTTTGGGCATGGAACTTAAGTATGGCTTTAAAGTATCTTTCAACCAGCACCAGCGGTTGCACCAGCCACAGCCGGCTTGCGGGGGAACCGCAGCTCCGCCATTTACTATTGGATCATCAGTTTGCGGACATTGCCCATTATGGTCTTGAGCGTATAACTCCACTGCTTTTACTAGTTGGTTAATGTCTGCAATCCGTTTGGCGTCTCTGGCTTTAACGCGGGCATTGTTTAAGGAAACCATGACCACGCTGGCAAGGAGCCCTATAATGGCTATTACAACAAGAAGCTCTATAAGGGTAAACCCATTGTTGTGTTTAGTATATATGCTTCGTTCCATACAAATCAGTTCGGAAGCTTGGTTGGCGGGGAAAGCTTCGGAACAGGTCCCTGTAACTTTGCTGGTCGGGATAAATAATAATAAAAGATTCCCAATGCAGCCGCGGTAACCACCAAGACTAAGGCTATTTGGAATTTGGTTACGCTTTTTCGCGGGGCCCGGTCTACTGCGTAACTTTGTGTTCCACTGTCCGGTTCAGCCGTAACCAAAGAAGGGGGCTGGGCACCACCGTCCATACCAGGCGTCGGCACAGGCACGGGTGGAGCTTGGCTAAAATCGGCTGCGTTTTGGTCTAGTTGTTCGTTTAAGTCCATATATTTTAAATTAATTTAAAAACATTTAGTGGCTAGGGGAATATCTAAGCAAATGTCGTCGCTCGTTCCTGCCAACCCGTCTTCGGCTGCACTGCAAAAAGAATCCAACCTGCAATCGGCTGGCCCGAATTCTTTTTCATTTTCATCCACGACATACGGGCTTCCCCAGGCATCGCGGCTCAGTTTGGTTATGCCGCTAATCATGCCTGCTGCGGAAGTTTCCACCGTAGTTAAAATATTTAGCCATCCCGTATAGCACCCGTTACTGGCCGGGACATTTCGCAAGTCCCCCGCCCCCCAACATACGCTGCACGCACTGCAGCCGCTGCCGGTAATTTGCATAAGGGTTTTTCCGCTTTCGCCCTGGGCTACCTGGACAATTTTTACAAACTGCGCCATGTCCGCCCGTGTTTTGGCAACTTTGGCCTTCTGCCTTGTGGAGTTAAGTGACACGAGCGCTATGCTGGCCAAAAGCCCGATTATTGAAATTACCACCAGTAACTCTATGAGCGTAAACCCGTAAGATTTTTTTTTTGGAATAACAAAAAACCGCCCGCATAACCGTATAGCTGCACCAAGTTCCCGGGGCGAGTGTTAATTTGGAAATATTACGAGCTTGTTGTATTTTACCGCGAAGCGTTAGAATACGCATATTCGGATCCGGGTTGACGCTTGCCCGGGACTAATTTTTCTGGCTGCTACCCACTAAAATTTTGCTTGAGTGTATATTTTTGGGACTGGCAATTTTACCATCCCACCGCACCTGGGCTCCAATAACCATAAGCCCAACAGTCGCGCAACGGGTCTATTAAGTTCGGGTACCTGGACTTCACTTCCGTACAATCTTCAGGTACATGGCTAATAAGTTTAAAATTCACGCCGTCGGAATAATAAATATATTGTTCGCCGCAGTTATTATGGTTGCGGGGATCACGCGGCATTTGGCTGACATATGCTGACAGGCCCGGAATATAAGAGGTTGTATCGGGCCCCCAACAGCTATACACCCCAGCCCAACAACCTTCCGAATCACAAGGGCTTATGGGGTAACCGTTATTGGTATTATAGTACAACTCCAAAGCTTTGCGTAATTGCGTTAAGTCTGCAATGCGCTTAGCCGTGCGGGCTTTAAGCCTGGCATTGTTAAGGGCAACCATGGCAAAACTGGCCAGAAGCCCTATAATTGCTATAACTACCAACAGTTCTATAAGGGTAAATCCTGGCGCGTGCTTGCCATGTATATTGCGGGCTACCGCATCCATAATTATTTCCGTTTTCTGCCTAACACCTTAACCACGGCTGTTTTTATTGCTTTAACCCCCATACCATACTTTTCCATTAGCTCATCGGGTTGGCCGGACTCGCCAAACGTATCGGGCATGCCCACCATTTCTATGGGTACGGGTAAATTCTTTGCCAAAACTTCCGCTATTGCACTACCTACGCCGCCCATGGTTTGATGTTCCTCCACCGTTACTACTGCCTTACATTTTTTGGCCACATCTATAAGGGTTTTAGCATCTATAGGTTTAATAGTATGGTTGTTCACCACAGCGCAGGAAATGCCTTCCCGTTCCAATTCCCCGGCAGCTATAAGTGCATTATACAAAATAGGTCCGGCACCAATTATGGCTACGTCCTTACCCTCCTTCATGACATACGCTTTCCCAACTTCAAAGGGGGTATGCGGTGTGGTCATAACAGGCGTTTTTTCCCGGCCTAACCTAAAATACGCCGGTCCCGGCTTGGCGGCCAAAGCTAAAACCGTTTTTTTGGCTTCCAAAGAATCACACGGCACTTCCACAATAAGGTTGGGCAACACTCGGGTTATGGCAATATCTTCCAAAGCCTGGTGCGTAGCGCCGTCCGGTCCCACTGACACTCCGGTATGGCATCCCGCTACTTTAACATTTGCCTTACTGTAACAAACCGAAACCCTGAGTTGGTCCCAGTTGCGTCCGGGGGAAAACGTGGCATAGGAGGAAACAAACGCGGTTTTTCCGTAGAGCCCCAAACCCGCGGCCACTCCCATCATATTTTGTTCAGCCACGCCGCATTCTATAAACCGCTCGGGAAATTTTTTGGCAAATTCCAAAACGCGAGTGCTCTCAGCCAAGTCCGCAGTAAGCACCACTATCCGTTCATCACGCTCGCCCAATTCCAAAACCGCTTCGCCGTAACCGTTTCGGGTTGGGATTTGTTCAATATCAGCTTGCCCGATTTTTGGATTTATAAACATTCATTTATGATCGATTATCTCATATTTTGGACGGAATTATTTTATATTTAAATTTAACCTTGGTATTCCCCACTCATCAGCCAACTTATGGAATTCTTCCAATGTATGGGCGTTGCTTATAATTTGCATGTGCAAAGTAAGCACCTCAGGATCATTTAAAAAATTACTCAGCTGCTTAACCAAATACCCCTCATACCTTTGGGCTATGGTTTTATCCAGGGTATTTCCTCCCGTGATATATTTTTTTTCAATCTCCATATTTTCACTCATGTTCACCTTGGATCTTGCCGTTAAGGGTACGCAATTCGTTCAGGGCTTTTTCTGCCTGTTCTTTGTTGGGCGGTATGCCATGCCATTTGTAATCCCCCTCCATAAAATCTACGCCTTTGCCCGGAATAGTGTGGGCAATTATAACCGTGGGTTTTTCAAATATGGCTTTGGCTTCATGGCAGGCGTCCATGACCTGTTGGATATTATGCCCGTCTACTTCTAGCACATGCCAATTAAACGATTCATATTTGGCCTTTAGGCTCTCTAAGGGCATAATGTCTTCCGTATTGCCGTCTATTTGTATGTTGTTTCTATCCAAAATGGCGGTAAGGTTGGATAGTTTGTATTTGCCCGCGAACATAACCGCTTCCCACACTTGGCCTTCTTGTTGTTCGCCGTCGGACATAACCGCAAAAACATGGTTATGCTTGTGGTCTATTTTTAAACCATAGGCTATGCCTACAGCCTGGCTTATGCCTTGGGCTAACGGTCCCGAAGTGGTTTCTATGCCTGGTAAAGACAAGTTATGGGGGTGCCCCTGGAGTCGGGTGCCAAATTTCCTTAAGGTAGTTAGTTCCGATTTAGGAAAATAACCCGCCTCGGCGAGCGTGGCATACAACACGGGACATATATGCCCGCAAGACAAGACAAAATAATCCCGCCCTTCCCAGGTTGGATTTTTAGGGTCATGTTTCAGTACGTTAAAATACAACGCAGTAAAAACATCGGCCATACCTAAAGGCCCGGCACTATGCCCGCTCTTGGCCTCTAAGAGCATCGCAATAATGCTCTGCCGTATGTCGTTGGCTTTGTATTTTAATTCGTTTAGAGAAAGCTTCATTTTTGGATTTTAGGTGTTATTCCTACTCCCTTTGAGAGGAAAACGAAGCGAGCACCGCCGAGGCAAAGAGGTTGTCTTTCCTCTTCCCCATGAGGGGAGATGTCGAGTGCATCCGAGACAGAGAGGTTGCAACTCCCTCTTCCCCTTGAGGGGAAGATGTCGCGAGTGCAGCCGAGAGACAGATGAGGTGACAATTAACAAATTTTCTTTCTAATAACGTCCAAAACCCCTTCGATATTATTTTGGACGTCGTTATTATAAAATCTAATTATGTAATAATCTATACTCTTTGCGTAATTTTCTTTATCCTTATCTCGTTCTCCAACCTTATGATCACTATGCTGAGCGCCGTCTAATTCTATAATTAGCTTCTTCTCATAAGATAGGAAGTCATAAATATACCGCCCCATTACCACCTGCCTTTTAAACTTAATGCCGTAAAACTTTCTGTTCTTTAAATACATCCATAATTTCTTTTCCCATGGACTTTGGTCCTTCCTAAGCTTTCTTGAAAGTTCTATAAATTTGGGGTCTATCGTCACAAATCACCTC
>CAYOXN010000077.1:883-5680 GCA_964407965.1 uncultured Candidatus Saccharibacteria bacterium | reverse complement strand
TGTTATCCGTGCATCCGTGAATTTAACCTAAAACCTAACACCTAATACCTAGAACCTAATTTAGTAATTTAGTTTCCTTTAGTATTTAGTAGAGTCGGCCCTTCTAGGGCGTTAAACAAATCCAACGCATTCTTAAACGCCTGGTCCATGTTGAAATATTTATAATTGGCCAACCTGCCCACAAAATAAATATTTTTTAATTTGTCGGCTTCGAGTTTGTACTGCTGGAATATGGCATCGTTTTCGGGGTTGGGTACCGGGTAATACGGCTCGCCAAAGTCTGTGGAATATTCACGGCAAATGGTGGTTTTGGGGTGTTTTTGCTGGGTTATTTTTTTATACTCGATAATGCGCGTAAAATCGCCGTCGCGCGGGTCCGGATAATTAATAACCGAATTTTCTTGGAAGGAGTCCATGTTTAAAGTCTCCCATTCAAACCGAATGGAGCGCCACTGCAATTTTTTGCCTTGCGTCGAATATTTATAGTCAAAAAACCGGTCTATGGGGCCAGTGTAAAATATTTTCTCGGCGCCAACTATTTCGGGACTTTCCCGCATGTCAAAAAAATCCGTATTCACCCGGACTTCAATATTGGGGTGGCTGAATATGCGCTCAAACATTTGGGTATAACCGCCGGCGGGCAAAGCTTGGTACTTGTCCGAAAAGTACCTATCATCAAAATTAGTCCGCACTGGTATCCTTTGCAGCACCGAGGCATCCAATTCCTTTGGGTCTTTGGCCCACTGTTTTTTGGTATAGTGCTTAAACATTTTTTCGTACAACACGGGCCCCACGCGCGCCAAAGCCGCCTCCTCACCGTTTTGCGGATGCTCATTTTTTACCTGGACATGCTCCAACCACTGCTGCATTTCGCTTTCGGTTTGGATATTTAAACCAAAAAGTTTGTTGACAGTGGTAATGTTTACGGGTATGGGCACTAACATGCCGTCTACTCGGGCCAACACCCTATGTTCGTAGGTATACCACTCGGAAAAACGGTTCACGTATTCCCACACGTCCTCGTAATTTGTATGGAATAAATGCGCCCCATATTTGGAAACCAAAATGCCATGCTCGTTATAATAGTCGTAACAATTACCGCCAATATGGTTGCGTTTTTCGAGTACGAGGACTTTTTTGCCCAAAGACGCGTAACGCTCGGCCAAAACCGCACCCGAAATTCCGGCGCCAATTACCACTATATTGTAGTGACCCATAAAATATATGATGTGTTAAATATCAGGCACCCACCGCGGCTTGACCGTAAAGGGTAGCGTTATTTTTTTCTGAGCGTGCTTTCAAGGTTTGCCTGACAATGTCTTCCATGGCGTTAGCAGTCCTGTCCCAGGAAGTTTGAGCAAGTATGGATTCTTGGGCCGACACCCGTTCATCGCGTTGGTTGGGGGTTTCTGCCAACAACCGGGCAATGGCCATGCTAAAGTCTTCTGCCGACTCCGCAATGCTTACCACATGCGCATAGTCCCTCACAACGTCGGTTATGGCCGTAGAGACAATGGGTTTTTTTGCAGCCATAAACTCCAAAGTTTTAGTAGGACTAATATATTGGGTAGACTCGTTCAGCGCAAAGGGCATCATGGCAACGTTAAAATTATGTAAATACGCGGGCAAGTCGCCATAAGCTTTGGGTCCCAAGTAGTGCAGGTTTGGGGCCTGTGGCAAGTCTTCCGTGTGTATTTTTACCACGGGGCCAATAAGTACAAAATTACAATTGGGCAATTTTTCTGCCACTTGCTTGAGTAACCCCAAATCCAACCGTTCATCGAGTACGCCATAAAAACCAATAATGGGCGAATCTATATTAGCCACATCTGCCGGTTTTTGTTTGGTCATCCGTGAAAAATGGCGGATATCTACCGAGCTAGGGAAACAATATACCTTGTCATGGGCCGTACGCTTGGCTTCGTACAGGGACTTGCCGCCCGTAAAGACCACGTCGGCTTCCGCCAAAAGGTTCTTTTCTTTAATACGCAAATCCGGGCTTGCGCCTTTAAACGCCGAGAGTTCATCCATACAGTCATACACTATGGCGCTGACGTGGGACAACCACGGCAGTACGCCAATAAACTGGGCGGAGTAAAACCACACCACTAAGTTTTTCATGCCAATACCCTGGGCCAAAGAACGGACCATGTCCGCAAGGGGCCTCCCCATGTGCTGCCACGAAATTTTGGGCTGGAGCACTGTTATGTTTGCCGCCGGCGAATATATGTTAGCACCTCCCTGTTCATGTTCAGCTACCGGCAACGGTTCTTCGACAAAAAGGACTTTGCGCTTTTTTGCAAATCTCGTCAGCAGGTGCTGGGGGCGTTGGAAAACAAATTCCCACCGCAAATGGGAAAAAACCACAATGTCAAAATCTTCCTGAAAAAAATGCTTTTTACCAAAAAACTTTTTTGATATTTCGGACTTGGGGGAAACCATATCGCTCAACCTGCCAAAGATATTCTTCATAGTAATTTCTCCATGGTTAATGCTCGCTCTCCCTTACCGTAGTAGACGTAAAAAGCGGGGTACAGTGATCCCCCGCTTTGTAAGAAGCCTTTATACAGACGGTTAGCCATGCCTATTCTGTCAAATAGTCGCTTAGCGAATGGAGCGACTTCCTTAACGCGTCGAGTGGGCTATTTTTCATAGGTAAAAAACCTTGTTTCAGCAGCCGCTTGAAAGTCTCGGCTACGGGTTGCGCCGCCCCTTTGTAATACAAACCCACCGGGGTTTCTTCAAACCCTCCCGGGCCCACCAAACCGTGGTGCCAACCCACTTGGTATTCGTCACCATACCACGTCATGCCCACGACGGGAATGCCTTCATTCCGAAGCCTTAACAAATCCAAATACGTAAGCAAACACATTTCTTTGGCAAACTCTGGCCATGCGTTTATTTCCGTATGCAACAAGGGTACCTGGTAACGTTTATAATATTCCACCGAAAGTTCGTAAAGCCTGTAGGGGTCGTGCGGAGTATGGTCGCGGGTACTCTCTTTCCCGTACGTGTGGATGCACCACGGGTAATGGTCTATGCCCAATATAACCCTCTGGCGGCTGCCATGGTTCATAAACCACCAATACTCGTCCCGCGATATGCCTTGCCCTGCCAGGAAAGTTTCCATAGTGGAATCGTAAATGCCGAAAATTAAATCTAACGCCGCAAAACGGCGCAAATTAAAATTTTCCGCTTCAGCTTCCCTGCCGCTGCCCGCTTCGGCAAACGCCTTCTCAAAACTCTCATTCTGCACAAAAATCGGTGCAGGTTTATGTTGTTTTTTCCTTACCCCTTCTATGGCTTCCCTGCCCAAAACTGCTGCTTTGGCAATGTTGCATATTGCCCGAATAAACGCGCTGTTATTGTTACCCAACCCAACAAGTTTTTCATTCCAAATGCCCAGCTTGGCCGAAAAATGGGCTGTGACAAAGGGCTCATTTACCACGGTAAAATACCGTACTTCCGGAAACCGTTCGGCAAAGACTTTAGCATATTCGGCAAACAACTCCGGGAAGTTGGGATTTTGGAAAAATGGCGCATCCGGGTTTCCCGCGTGCATCCATTCAGGCAAACCAAAGTGCAGCATGTCCGCCACCAAAGTTATTCCCAAACTCCTGCATTCAGCTTCCACTTTTTCAAACATGGTAAACTCATACACACGCGGCGCCGGATGCGCTTCCGAATACGGCAAGCCAAACCTTAACCAGTTTACACCCAATTCTTTTATGTTTCGGAGCCGCTGTTGGTAATGCTCGTAAAAGTCGTGGGCTTCCTTTAACTGGTTGCGGCGGCGGTTGTCTACCCAGGGGTCGGAACTTTCTATGCCGGTCATAAAAATCCCCTGCCCAGGAAGTTCCCGCAAGAGCCGGCGTGTTTGGAAATTCAAATATGGCTTTAAGGCTTGTGCGGAAAATTGTTTTCGGACAGTATGGACAAAGCTGCCCAATTCTTTGGGTGAGTCAAAACCAAAATTCTTTTTTACTTTTTTTACCATGGAGAGCTGGCGGAGCGTACGGATAAACTTTGTATAGGTTTGCGAGTTTTTCATAAATCCCTCAAAAGTATGTTTGTTTCAAATAATTATTACTGATTCTACTTATGTAACCGCTTGCGAACAAAAGTATTTCTACCATTGTTGACGTATGCCTGTCAATAAATTTCTAAGAGACTCTCATAGGAATCGTCTTAAATATTGTCCGGCCGTTTTAAGTTTAAATAAATTTTTGTACAAAATTAATTTTTACCTTAGAAAGGAGTATGTATGCAAACAACAGTTATTCGAACGCAGCCCACCCAAGAACTTGCAGTGGAGAACCGGGTAGTGCGGACATGGAATAGCGCCAGGATTGTATATTTTATCCTAGACGTTTTGCTGGCAGTTTTGGCCATACGTTTTTTGCTCAAACTGTTTGCCGCAAATCCCGCCAGCCCGTTTGCCAATTTTATGTATGGCCTCACCGCCCCGTTCGTTGCCCCGTTTCGAGGCTTATTTGCCACAACCGGCACGCAACCGGGGGTAATAGAATGGCACACGCTGGTAGCTATGGCCGTGTATGCGCTTATAGCTTATGCCATAGTCAGGCTCATCCGCATTTCTAACCGGGTATAACACCCGCCCACCCACACATTTTATACAAAACATCAAATAGTCTCATAGTCTGTACTATGGGACTATTTTACTTATGATAATTTAGGATATATAACAATTTAAGACGTATAACAAATTTAACGACCGTTAAATTTGTTATACATGTACCACTTATAAAAACCGCCCCGGTAATATTGGGGCGGTTT
>CAYOXN010000077.1:0-873 GCA_964407965.1 uncultured Candidatus Saccharibacteria bacterium | reverse complement strand
TTTTGTTATTGGTTAAACTTATTGCGCAGGGCTTTGACAGCGCGGTTTATTTTTACCGAAACATTGTTGGCGTTGGTGTCCAGGCGCTCGGCTATTTCTTTAGGGTCTAAATCTTGTACGTACCGTAAAGTTAAAATTTCCTTGTAGTCGGCCGGCAGGTCGTCCATGCCTTCTACTATTTGGTTGTAGAGCACCTTTTTTTCTATATTCCTCCCGCCTTCGTAGGAAGGTTCGTGTGCCGGGGACTTTTCCATTAGCACTTCCAGGCTCTCTTCTTTCTTTTTGCGGGACTCGTCTATTATGAGGTTATTGGCTACGCGGTATAAAAAGGCTCGTATATTGTCTACTTTGTTGCCCTGCATTAAATATTGCCACGAGCGCATAAAAGTCTCCTGGACCAGCTCCTCGGCCCGGGTTTGGGAAAAGACGCGGAAGAAACAATGCCTATATATGGCATCATGGTACTCGTCATAAGCAGTTAAAAACTGGTCTTTAGCGTCGTTAGAAATACGTGGTGACATAATATATAGAATTCTCGTGACAGTTACAGCCAGAAGCGTACAATTGTTATATTATTTCAGACGGGAAAATTTTATGAAACTTACAAGATAAGTTAAACAATTTATTCACACTTTAGCAATAGTTGAAAGGGTATAAAAATTTATTTTGCTTTATCTTAGCCACTTGTAAGCAGGTGCTATTCATTGCTATAATATAACGGTATTAAATCGGGCTGTAGTATAGTGGTAGCCGCCTTTTCGGCGGCCCGCCGGAAAGGCGGGTACCAAACAAATTTATGTGGTATTTCTATGTTCTAGAAAGTTTAAATGATAAAACCTTTTATAAGGGTTATACTGAGAATTTAAAGAGAAG
>CAYOXN010000076.1:3516-5723 GCA_964407965.1 uncultured Candidatus Saccharibacteria bacterium | reverse complement strand
CGGGGATTATAAACACAAAACCATCGGCCGCATCGGCTATTTTACTCCATGTGTTTACCGTTTCGTGGGGATATGCTTTATTGTATTCCGAAGGCTCCAAGGGACAATTTACAAACGGCAGTTGCAGTTCTTTAAAATCTACCAATTGGGTTTGGACCCCGGCAGCTTTAAGTTTTTCTAAAATGTACCTGGCAGGCGCTTCGCTTTTCCGGCCTTCACGAACCGAACCTAAAATAACGGGTATGTTGAGCATAGGGAAGCAGATTTAAGATTTAAGATGGGAGTTTAAAGTTTACAGGGTTAAGTGTAAAGCAGTACACGGTTATTTTAACCTAACCATCCAATTTAGACAATAAAAAACCACTTCTTCACCAACCTACTTAGTTTAAGCATTTGCTAGTTCTTTGCTGACTTTGCAAAGAACATACTTGCACTTCGTAGCTTTAGCGAAGAAGTGGTGCCCAGGGCGGGACTCGAACCCGCACGGGATTGCTCCCACAAGCACCTCAAGCCTGCGTGGCTGCCAGTTACACCACCTGGGCATATTTCTGTTGTTGCTTATAATTTATTGCCAAAGCATTATATACCTTTTTATATTTCCTTTCAAGCCTGGGTAGATTCTTCCTATAATAAATTTTTGCTATTAACTTCGCCGATTCTTCTTTAGCATACTTTAGCTGATAACAAGCCTTATTGCCACTTTTGGTTAAATGCCCATTTATACACAATTTCTTATATATCTCATTCTGTAGCCATAGAATGTGTTTTTTACTCGCTGAAATAAAGACCGTGTACAGCATAAAACTCGAACGCCATCGCGAATCCCAGTACGAATAAAAAGTTCCATCGCCGTCGAAATGGCCACGTAAAAAATCAAAAAAATATATATCAGGAACCTTAATAGCACTTAATGTTAAACTTTTTTTTGGAGTTAAACCTATACTTAACAAAAATTTATAAAAATTAATATCCCCAAATTGTAAAAAGAAATACTTTTTTAATTTTAAACTCCCGCTCGATTTAATAGTAATTTTATTTTTTAATCCCAAAATATCACGAAATAACTTTACCAACTGCAAGTCTTTAGAAGTAAAATTAATATGTCTGCCATCTTTAACTAAATTACCGTCAGTAGTAACTAAGCCTATTATATAGGCTAGCCCTGGTGACCATTTTATTTTAACTTTATTTTTAGGTTTCATACCTCAAAGTAATAGCGTATACCAATATTATAACATACACAGTGCTTGATACATAAGCCAACTTCTGCTAAACTCACCCCACACCAAAGGAGGACCAAAAGCTGTAAGGTCCTCCTTTTTAATTTCAAGAAAGTAGGAAAAAATGGACCCGCGACTAAAAGAAGCGGCGCGAAGAATTATTGTGCCGCTGGACTATCCAAATCTCGCCCAGGCTGTCGTTACTGCGGTAACGCTCCGTAACCTAATTACCGAATACAAAATCGGCTTGGAGGCCATTACGGCAGGCTACGCCCACACCCTAGCCTTAATGCTCTATGAACTCGGTCTAGAAGTGGGCTGGGACGGAAAATGGAGTGACATTCCCAACACCATCACAGGTGCGGCAAACGCGCTTATCCGGCACGGCTTTGCCAAATGGTGTAACGTTCACGCTTCCGCCGGCTCAAAATCCATTGAAGCTGCAGCCAAAGTATTCAATACGATTGGTACAACAAAACTCTACGGAGTTACGGTGCTGACCAGTATTGACGAGTATGAGTGTTTGTCATCCTTTGGCGATACTCCTGACCAAAAGGTTTTGCAATTTGCCCAAATGCTCAACGAGAAGGATGCGCAGGGAATTATTTGTTCACCACAAGAACTTAAATTCCTTAAAAAGTACTCGCAGCTCCAAAGGATGTGGAAAACCACGCCGGGTGTACGTCCGCATTGGGCAAGTGAAAACGACCAAAAACGGGTTATGTCGCCGTTTGAAGCCATTGTTGACGGCGCCGACCACTTGGTTATTGGCCGACCAATCACCCACCCACCAAACGATGTAGGCACCCCAGAAAAAGCTGTCGAGCTTATTGCAAAAGAAATGCTCGCAGCTATCGAAATCCGAAAAGCTACAGGGACCTGGAAAGAGGACTAAAATGTTTTCCTATGAAGATAAATGCCAACTTGCACTGGGCTGGGCTCAGGCCGGAATTTTTCTGGACAAAACCCAATCACCAAACGGTATAG
>CAYOXN010000076.1:0-3506 GCA_964407965.1 uncultured Candidatus Saccharibacteria bacterium | reverse complement strand
CGAGACAAACCCAACAGCCCCGCTTTCGCCTTTCTACCTGAATTTCCGGCTGCTCCGGTCTTTCCCGAGACTACTCCGTGACACAGGGCGTTTATTTAGCTCTATGATGAAAGATGTTGAATGCGAACTTCTAGCTGACATTCCAACAGCAGCCACTCCTCTAGTTACAGCTCTAGCCCTCCACCGCATAATGCCTATAATCACTCCGCGGGAAAAGAAAACACACGGTACAGGCGCGACGATTGATGGTGTTTACGAACGTGGCGACAGGGTGGCACTATTTGACGACCTCATTACAAGTGCCAGCTCAAAACTGGAAGCAATACAAACACTTGAAGCGGCCGGGCTTTCGGTCACCGGTATATTCGTTCTTGTTGACCGCGAACAGGGCGGCGCGGAGGAGCTGGCCAAGAATGGTTACAAGCTCCATGCGGCGTGGAAGATTTCTGAGTTGTTGAATTACTACCTCGACTCAGGTAAAATTGAAAAGTCCATGTACGAGGAAATAATGCAGTACCTGTTTCCTCTGCCCGTCTAACAGCTTCATCATGTGCCCAGCGCGGAATTGGAGGATCCGCGCTGGTTTTTTTATTGGTAGATTTTTGGTAAGATACTATTAGCAAAACCTTGGCCTATAAATTGGCAAACTACTTACTAGAAACCAATTTACATTTTTATTTTTGAATTTTTAAATTCACTATGCCCAACTTTACCCGAACCATAGAAGACTTTGTCTGCGAAAATTGCGGGACCATTGTAAAAGGCAACGGCTACACCAACCATTGCCCCAAATGCCTATACTCCAAACACGTGGACATAAACCCCGGCGACCGCTTAAATGCCTGCAACGGGCTTATGAAACCCATAAAGGTAGAAATGGAACAAGGGGAGTACATTATAACCCACCGCTGCCTGGTGTGTGGCATGAACAAACGGAACAAAACTGACGAGCTGGACGACATGAATGCCATAATAAAACTCGCCTCCGGTATTGCCAACTCCGGAAGTTTTTGATATAGTATTCGAGCAACCTTTAGCAGAAAGCCAGCTGATATTTTACTTAAAAGGTAAAAGTTAGGAGAAGGCTTGCCCTGCGAAGCTTCAGCGAAGCAGGGGCGATTAGCTCAGTTGGTTAGAGCGACCGCTTTACACGCGGTAGGTCAAAGGTTCGAATCCTTTATCGCCCACCATGTACCACTCGCAGACTCGGGTACATGGCGCAGCCATGAACACGAGGCAAGAAGGGTACATGCCCTGATACTCGAATGAACGAAGTGAATGAGTAGTTCAGGGCTAAATTAGAAATAGTAAACCATACCACGCCGCGGTAGCTCAGTGGTAGAGCAGACGCCTGATTAATCTTCGGGCCTTTATCCAGCAATGGATACCGATAAGCGGGTGAATTCGGAGAAAATCTTAATACTTATTAAGACAACCCCGAGCCAAGTCTTGAATGGGATTTGCCTAAAGCAAAAATTTCAAGAAAGGTGTAGAGACTAGCAGGTGAGCCCAACAATAAACCTGCATAAGCGCCCGCCTCCCATTTTTAGTGGGATGATGATATAGTCCAAATAACGCTTGGAAGAGCGTCGTGTCGTCAGTTCGATTCTGACCCGCGGCACCATTAAAACCCAACTTTGTTGGGTTTTAATATTGATAAAAACGAACTGACGTGATATGCTTTTAGTATAGCCTTATGAATCTAAAAAAAGAACAAGCAATAAAACTTCGATTGCAAGGTAAAAGCTATTTAGAAATAAATCGACTTATACATATTTCTAAAAGCACCCTTTCGGTATGGCTAAAAGACCTTCAAATTCCCGATACTGCAAAAACAGCTATTAATAATCGGGGTAGAAAAGCTGCCATTGCAGCATTAATAAAAAGAAATAAATTACAAACTCACTTAGCCCAACAACGCGCATTAAATATTCAAGACACTGCGGCAAAAAATATTAAACAGCTTACTAAACAAGAACTTTTAATAGCAGGAATTGCTTTGTATTGGGCAGAAGGTTACAAGAGGCTAATTATTAGGGGAGGTATTGAAAAAACCCATCATCCTGTCAGTTTAAGCAACTCTGACCCTCAATTAATACAACTATTTTTAAGGTTTTTAAGAGAAATATGCCTCGTGCCAGAAAATAAAATCTCTGCCAACGTAAGGATATTTGAACATCAAAACGCAGGCCAGCTCTTGCAATTTTGGCATAAAACGACTAAAATACCCCTAGAGAAATTTCACAAATTTTATTACGGAATTAGCAAATCAAGCTTGGGTAAAAGACCCTATAATATACTCCCGTATGGAACTATACAAATAGTCATAGGAGATACTAACCTTTACCACACTATCATGGGTTGGATTAAAGGTTTAGCTAATACATTATAAGCGGCTATGGTTCAATGGTAGAACTTCTCCTTGCCATGGAGAGGATAGGGGTTCGATTCCCCTTAGCCGCTCCAAGTAAAAAAACCTGACCCCTGCGGTCGGGCTTTTTTACTTGATTAAGGTAAGGAGGCCTATCCCCTGGAGTTTTACGACATCCCGATAGCAGGCATCGGGGTTAGCCTCTCCAGAAAAGATTAAACGCCCCGAAAGGGGCGTTTTTCCTTTTGAGTGAAGCAAAACAACTGGTTCGAACCTCGATGTTTTCTACATACCCCTAAGTAAAATGATTTTAGCAAAACTCCAATGATTTTACCCAATAGATATTAAGGATTCTTTTAGTTCGAACGTATATTAATAGTGTTAAAACCTCCTCGGAAAAAATCTAAATCAAATTTGAAATTAACTCTCCTTTGTGGGATAATCCCTGTGAAGGAGGAGCATGCTGAATACTCTAGCGATACGTTCACGGAACGGCATTCTTGAAGCGAAGCGATTCTTCGCTGAAATCCGCAAGGTCTACAACAAGAAGACCATCCTGCTCAGCATTGGTCTACTCATCGGCGTTCAGGCGCTGATGGAATGGGTCATCAACCACCGGTTACTGGCATCGTGCATCGGCGCTGGACTCACTGCGTGGGCGTGGACGGAAGTCAATTTCCGCCTCAGGGAAGCGGAAAAGAAAAATGACGGAAGCGATATGCTCTGGGGCTTCCTGTTTATGTTCACCCTCGCGGCAATGATCGGTATGCCCATCGCCGTCGCTTCTTCAGCCCCGCCAAGTCTGCACGACTGGCTACTGTCAGCCGCGACCCATATCAAGGGCTGGTCTCACTAAAAGACCAGCAGTATTCACGAGTAGCAACAAACGCGGCGTGGTAGTTCTGTTCATCTACCCGCCCACTCCCAATCTATCATCTAAAGTATGGCGGCTTGGGAACGGGTAAAACTTACCGCTATATAAATCAACCAAAGTTCGACACGAGGAACACTTCGCCAATCGCCTCAACTTTTGCTCAAACTTCCCTAATGAGGGAGCTCCAAATAAAAAAGCCTGACCCATGCGGTCGGGCTTTTTTACTTGATTAAGGTAAGGAGGCCTATCCCCTGGAGTTTT
>CAYOXN010000075.1:361-5737 GCA_964407965.1 uncultured Candidatus Saccharibacteria bacterium | reverse complement strand
TAAGATGGAGTGGGGGCCAAGAGCACTGGGTAACCGCAGTATACTAGGTGATGCGAGAAGTGAGGCGATGCAAAAACGAATGAACTTGAAAATCAAGTTCCGTGAAAGCTTTCGCCCTTTCGCCCCTTCGGTGCTCGAGGAAGACGAGTCTGAATATTTTGAATTGTCTGAACCGAGTCCGTATATGCTCTTAGTTGCTGAAGTGAAAAAGCAAAGGCAAAATTTACTCCCGGATAATTATCACTCTTTAGCAATTCGGGAAAAACTTTACTTTAAACGTTCGGATGTTCCTGCCATTACACATTTGGATTTTTCAGCGCGCTTACAAACTGTTAACAAAAATACGAATATCCGTTATTGGCAACTATTAAGTGCATTCAAAAAACTAACGGGGTACGGAATAGTGGTTAACACGAGTTTTAATGTTCGGGGTGAACCAATTGTATGCACACCGGAAGATGCTTATCGCTGTTTCATGCGTACCGAGATGGATTGTCTGGTTATTAATAATTATTTATTTACTAAAAAATCCCAGCCAGTCTGGAATGAAAAACAGCAATGGAAGGAGGAATATGTCCTCGATTAATGAACAAAATTCTACTCCCGAGCTCCCGTCGCGACGCCTTACCTGGTTTGAACAAAATCCTAAAAAAACTATTTTAGGTCTTTTAGTTTTTTTTGGAGTAGTTTCTGATTTATTGATTGGTTCATTAACCTTACCGGGTAATCCAAACGAGCCGCATCATTATTATCACCATGGCTTAAAAAGTAATTTTAAGGGGAAAGTTACATGGGGGGATAATAAAACCTTAATGTATACGGATTCTTTGGGATTTAAAGATAGTTCAAACAGAAAAGTAGATCTCCGGGCTAATAAGGAAAGAATTCTTATTATGGGAGATTCGTTTACAGAAGGTGTAGGTATGCCGTATGAAAAAACATTTGTAGGACTTACTTCAGCTAAGGTTGATCCCGACAAGTATGAAATGATAAATGCCGGGGCCTCTTCATTCAGTACAAAGCTGTACTACCTCCGTACCAAGTACTTGTTAGATATAGAAAAAATGTCTTTTAATGAGTTATATGTATATGTTGATATATCCGACATCGTGGATGATGTAACCTACGAATCTTTTCAACCTCAAGATAAACCTAGCAGAGAATCCACTATGAGACAGGTGGATAGTTGGTTTGCGACGCACTCCATAATTTATAGATACAGCCGTGCTGCTATAGTTAGGTATTTTCCGACTTCTCACTATTATGAAGAGCGGTCGCTATGGACTGTTGATGAGGCAATGTATAAAAAATGGGGAGAGCCGGGAATACCATTGTCTTTACGAAATATGGAACAGCTCTATCAGCTCACTCAACAACGTGGTATAAAAATGCATGTGGCAGTTTACCCGTGGCCAACACAAATTAAGAACAAAGACCTGAATTCAAAACAGGTTCAAATTTGGAAACAATTTGCTGAAGAAAGAAATATTGACTTTATAAATTATTTTCCGGATTTTATTTCCGAAGATAAGCCAGTGGAAGAAGTTATTCAAAAGTATTTTATACCTGGTGACGGCCATTGGAATGAGGCCGGACATGAAATAATCGCTGAGAAATTAATAGCCAATATAAACAAGAAATAAACATAAGTAAAGGCCAGTTACTTATTGAGTTTTTGCAGAGGAAAAACATTAAAGTAGAATAGGTATATTTAATTTAAAACCCCCTCGCGGAGCGAGGGGGTTTTGGTATATAAAAACTTATTTAGGGATCCTGAGGGTTTCCCCGGGTTTAAGGGTAAAGGGACTTTTTAGGTTGTTTAGTGTGGCTAGCGTGGTCCAACTAATGTTATATTTTTGTGCGACATTGAACAAAGTGTCGCCTTTTTGGATTTTATACTCTATAAACTGGACTTCGGTAGCGGCAGTTTGGATTTTAACGTCGGTAGCGCCCAATACTTGGGGAGCTCCGGCTTGCTCGCTGCTGGTTTCCGTAAACATGAGCCTTACGGCGTTAAAGGCAAGGCCGAGGGCTAAAACGAGGCATAAAATGCCGCTAATTTTTAAAATTTGGTTCTGGCTGTAGCCGCGGCCGACTCCCAGCCTTAGTCTTGGGGAAAGTTCGAACTTTTTGTGTGAATAAAGCATTTATCTGTATTTTGGAAGTTTAGGTTTTCGAATTATTTTCTTGCTTTTCTGCTTAAGTTTAGTGTATACCACAACAACCTCCCTGGCAACCGCAGTAATCCACAATTAGGGGTTTTTGGCAAATTGTACTCGCCGGAACGGTGGGAAAATTGTATAATAGGAATACATATTTCACACCCATGCAAGCACAAGAAGCCAAAAAGCGAATAGGCAAACTGCGCGAACAAATCCAAGATTTGCGCTACCGTTACCATGTCTTAAACGAGCCGGGCGTAACCGACGACGTATACGACTCGTTAAGCAAGGAACTAAAAGTCTTGGAAGAGGAATTTCCGGAATTTAAGGAACCAGACAGTTCCATTAACCGCGTGGCCGGCAAGCCTTTGGAAAAATTCCAAAAGGTCCGCCATGCGGTGCGCATGCTTTCGTTGGCCGATGTTTTTTCCAAACAAGAATTGCGGGTATGGGAGCAGCGCGTGCAAAAACTTATACCGGGAAAGCCTTTTTCGTATTTTTGCGAGCTTAAACTGGACGGCTTGGCCGTTTCGCTCATTTACGAAAATGGCGAGTTTGTCCGCGGCGCCACCCGCGGCGACGGTTTTGTGGGCGAAGACATTACCCAAAACTTAAAAACCATTAATTCCATACCCCTGAAACTAAACGCCCCATACCCACAATATATAGAGGTGCGCGGCGAAGCTATAATGACTAAAAAAGTTTGGCAGGAGCTAAATGCCAAGCAAGCCAAAGAAAGCAAACCGCTTTTTGCCAATACCCGCAATGCCGCAGCCGGCAGCTTGCGCCAGTTGGACCCGGCTTTAACCGCCGAACGCAAGTTGGATTTTTTTGCGTATGATATAGCGGAAATTAGATTTAAGATTAAAGATGAAAGATTTAAGGAACCTAAACTGCATTCGGAGAAGCACATATTGTTAAGGCATTTGGGTTTTAGGGTAGACGAGCATGAGAAAAAGACTACCTCTGCAGAAGAAATGGATGCGTTTATAGACCGCATTGAAACCCTGCGCCCAAACTTCCCGTTTGGAACGGACGGGGTGGTAATTTCCATAGACGAGCTGGAATTGCAGGAGCAGCTGGGTGTGGTGGGTAAAGCGCCGCGGTATATGGTGGCGTACAAATACCCGGCCGAAAAAGCCACTACCGTGGTAAGAGAGGTGTTATGGAATGTGGGGAGGACTGGCGTGCTTACGCCCGTAGCCTTGTTTGAACCTACGGTTGTGGCCGGTTCTAAAGTTTCCAAAGCCACCCTGCATAATGTGGACCAAATAAACAGGTTGGGCTTAAAAGTGGGCGACACGGTGGTTATACAAAAAGCCGGCGACGTTATACCTGAAGTTGTGGAAGTATTGGTAAAAATGCGGACAGGAAATGAAAAAGCTATTAAAATTCCTACTGTTTGCCCGGTGTGTGAAGGCGGTGTAGAGCAACGCAATGTAGGGGCAATCCGCCTTCTGGTCGGCGGACGCCCTAAAGATACGAAGAAAAAAACGGGCACGCAAGCGCTGCCCCTACAACGTACAGATTCCTCTGTTGCATATTTTTGCACCAACCCCCACTGCCCGGCCAAAAACCGGCGGTTCATGCAGCATTTTGTAAATGTATTGGAAATATATACCGTGGGGCCAAAAATTTTAGACCGCTTTCAGGCCGAAGGGCTCATAAGCGACGCGGCTGACTTGTTTGCCCTAAAAAAATCGGACATAGAAGGCCTGGAGCGCTTTGGCGAAAAGTCGGCAGACAATATAATAAACTCCATACAAAGCCATAGTAAGGTAACGCTCCAAAAATTTATTTACGCTTTGGGCATATTGCATGTGGGGGAGCAAACCTCGGAAGACTTGGCCATGCATTTTGGCAGTTTGGAAAAGCTTATGCAGGCGAGCCTGGAGGAAATAAATACCATAGAAAATATCGGGCCCGTGGTTGCCAAAAGCGTTTACGAATTTTTCCACAACAAGCAAAATTTGCACTTCATAGCAAAACTGCAAAAGAATGGCGTGAGCATACAG
The DNA here is from genome assembly GCA_964407965.1 of uncultured Candidatus Saccharibacteria bacterium. Taxonomy (GTDB): domain Bacteria; phylum Patescibacteriota; class Doudnabacteria; order UBA920; family UBA920; genus CAZPRQ01. Next base: position 1,560 of record CAYOXN010000075.1, on the reverse strand, counting down.
CATCAAGACTTTAAGGCTAGAGGGGTAGGCAAGCTTGCCGGCAAGTCGTTTGTCATAACCGGCACTCTTGGTACCATGAGCCGCGACGAAGCCAAACAAAAAATAAAAGCCTTAGGTGGCAAAACCAGCGAGTCGGTTTCTAAACTTACTTCCTATGTCGTGGTTGGCTCAGACCCGGGGTCCAAACTGGCCAAAGCCGAAAGTTTGGGCGTGAGCATTTTAAACGAACAAGAATTTATAACCTTAATAAGGTAAAGGAATTTTTATGGGTGAATACAAAAGCTATGAGCCGCAAGAATTTGACCCCGCTCAATACCAGAAGGACTATGTGTTTTTAAGCAACCATTTTGGGCAATTGCCTGAATTAAACGACCAACTAGAGCAAATGTTTGCCTCCAATATCCAAGATTCCGTAAAAGCCCAAAGGCTGGCTGGTTTAAAGAGGTTTTTGCAAGGGTTGCCAGGCGAAGGCCAATTGGACGAGTATTTACAAAAATTGCTTAAATCTGAGAACCGGTTTGTGTATACCGATGTCCAAAAAGCCTTAAGTGATTTTTTTGAAAGTGGGGAAGAAAAACACCTGGAAGCTTTTAAGCAAATCCAGCCTTAATAATATTTCCCTTACTTATACGTAGGAGGGGAATTTTAATTTCCCATCGGGTGTAATTTTGGTATAATGCCACTACGGCATATTAAACTATAAACACTATGGCTATAACCCAAGAAAAAAAAGAAGAATTGTTCGAAGCGGTGGCGCCGCAAAAGTCCGGGCCGATGCTTATTTCCACTACGGTAAAGCGGACAGCTTTTGGCAAAGTTGGCGGATTTTTTACCTTTTTATTTCTGCTTGGAGCAGCGCTGGGCGGCTATGTATACACCCAATACAATTTTGTACCAAAAAGCGATTCCATAAGCAAAGCCGCGGGAGAAGGTTCGCCTGTCCAATTGGCGGAAAAGCTTATTATGCTGCCTTCCAACGAAACGCCGACTATTTCCACCGACGCGAGCGGTAACTTTGTTCTTAGTTATTCTATGTACGATGTGGTGTACAACCAGGACAAGAATATAATAGTGGAAGTCCGCCCGGCGGCTTTTGGCCAGCCGAGCGCAGCCGCTTCCAGCACGAGCCAGGTAGCGGGTGTGGAGACCTCTGCACCCACAGCCAGTACTACCCCTGAGTTCCAAAACACCTCGCCAAT
>CAYOXN010000075.1:0-351 GCA_964407965.1 uncultured Candidatus Saccharibacteria bacterium | reverse complement strand
TAACCATAGAAATCCGCAACGGTTCAGGCGTAGCCGGCGCAGCCTCCAAAGCGCGCGACTCGTTAAAAGATTTAGCCGGATATACCGTAGCGGCCATTGGCAATGCGGCAAAGAGCAACCACGACGCCACTATAATAGTTAACCTTACCGGCAGGAATATAGAGGCTTTGGAAAAACGCTACAACACTATAGCCATAACCCAGCTGCCGGGCGAGGAGGCTAAGAGCGGGGCGGATGTGGTAATTATTTTGGGAAGGTAAGAGGGTAAGTATATAGAAAGAAGTTGGATAAAAAAAGGCGCCGGGACCTGAGTTAGGTCTCGGCGTTTTTTGTGGGATTAGGGTAGGCGGC
>CAYOXN010000074.1:0-5762 GCA_964407965.1 uncultured Candidatus Saccharibacteria bacterium | reverse complement strand
ACGCAACTTTTTGCCCGACTTAAGGCGTGATTCCAAGTGTGAGTTGTCTATGACTTCTTCCACACCGCGGGTTAAAAGTTCCGAAATGCTAGCGTTGTCCGTAATAATTTTCATGGCCAATCTAAATTATTTATCGTTATCAGGTACCACAAATACGTCTATATTATAGCAGGGAAATGAAAAACCCGGTATAATATACCTATATGCGCATTTATAACTACCAGTACTCGCCCCGGGAAACCAAGCCTAAAAAGTCCTCGTTTGTAGGCACATGGTTTGGCAAAGCCAAACTTTTTAAAAACGGCAAACTAAACCGCCGCGGCATTTTAATATGGCTCTTCCGCGCTTTTGCGGCAGGGGTAGTGCTGCTGGCGCTGTTGTTTTTGTATTACGCCAAAGACTTGCCCAATCCCAACAAGCTTTCGGACCGGAATGTGCCTGAGTCGACCAAAATATACGCGCGCGACGGCAGTTTGCTGTATGAAATACACGGGGAAGAAAAACGCACGTTGGTGGAGTTGGACAAAATTTCACCTTTTGTAAAAAACGCCACGGTAGCCATAGAGGACAAGGATTTTTACAAGCACGGCGGCATTTCTTATACCGGCATAGCCCGTGCCGTTTTAACCGACATAATTACCGGCAGTCGCTCCCAAGGCGGCAGTACCATAACCCAGCAATTTGTAAAAAATGCCATACTAACCAACGACAAGTCGTTTGACCGGAAAATTAGGGAAATTATTTTAAGCATAATGATGGAGACCCGGTTTTCCAAAGACGACATTTTAAAATTGTACCTCAACGAAATTCCTTACGGCCGCAACGCCTATGGCATAGAAGCCGCTGCCCAAACCTACTTTAACAAGTCTGCCAAAGACTTAAGTTTGGCCGAAAGCGCCTACTTGGCCGCGCTGCCGCAGTCACCCACCCGTTATAACCCGCTTGGCCCCAACCGTGACCTGCTCGACAACCGTAAAAACACGGTTCTCACGGCCATGCGCGAACAAGGCTACATAACCGAAGACCAGGAAAAACAAGCCAAGGAAGAAAAAGTGGAATTCCAAAAAATTAAAACCGCCATAAACGCACCGCACTTTGTGCTCATGGTACAAGATTACCTGGCTTACCGCTACGGCGAAAAAACCTTGCAAGAGGGCGGCTTAAAAGTGTACACAACCCTTGACCCCCGGCTGCAAAAAGCCGCCGAAGAAGCTGTGGCCAAAGGCGCAGAAACCAACAGTAAAAAATATGGCGCGGCCAATGCGGCGCTCGTGGCCATAGACCCCAAAACCGGACAAATATTTGCCATGGTGGGCAGCAAAAACTATTTTGGCGACCCGGAACCGGCCGGCTGCACCCCTGGAAAAAATTGCACGTATGAACCCAATGTTAACGTGGCCCTGGCCCAACGCCAACCCGGCTCGAGTTTTAAGCCGTATGTTTATGTAACGGCCTTTAAAAAAGATTTCCGGTACAGTCCGGCAAGCCTGCTTATGGACGTCACAACCAACTTTGGCAGTTTTGGCGGCAAGGACTATATTCCCCATAACTACAACGGGCAAGAAAACGGGCCTGTTTCCATGCGCAAGGCGCTGGCAGGAAGTTTAAATATTCCGGCAGTAAAAACTTTGGCGTTAGTGGGCGTAAACAATGCCACCCAAACCGCACGCGACTTAGGCATAACCAGCCCGCTCAAAGACTGCGGCCTTTCGCTCGTACTGGGCGGCTGCGAAGTTAAACTTATAGACCACGTCTCCGCTTACTCTGTTATAGCCAACTATGGGGTAAAGCATGACAAGACCGCTATTTTAAAAGTAGAAGACAGGAACGGTGAAATACTGGAAGAGTTTAAGGACACGCCAAAAGAAGTTTTAGACCCGCAAGCTGCGTATTCGCTTATTAGCATAATGACCGACAACGGCGCGCGCTCATACGTATTTGGCGCCAACTCTCCGCTGCAATTGGGCAGCCGGCCCGTGGCTGCCAAAACCGGGACAACCAATGACTGGGGCGACGGCTGGACTATGGGCTTTACGCCTTCGCTTGCCGCGGGCGTTTGGACCGGCAACAACTGCGGGGGCAGCAAATGCCCCATGAAAAAAGGCGCGGACGGCGTGTTTACCGCGGCTCCCATTTGGAACCAATTTATGAAAGAAGCGCTTAAGGACCAACCGGTAGAAGAATTTAGAGTACCCGACGGCATACAGCGTGTTACCGTAGACGAAGTGTCGGGCAAGCTACCCACGCAAAATACGCCTTCAACCAAAAACGAAGTGTTTGCCAGCTACTCCGTGCCCACCGACTACGACGACGTACATATTTCCGTGGCATACGACAACTCCACAGGCATGCCCGCCACCTCCCTTACGCCTCCCGACCAAATAACGTATAAACTTTTTACCGTTTTCCATAGCGAAAAACGGGACAACCCCAACTGGGAAAATCCGGTTATTGCCTGGGCTTTGGCCCAAGGTTACACGTACCCGGACCAAAACGGCAGCTTTACGCCCAACCCCAAGTCCGGTGCGGGCCCCCAAATAACCATAAGCGAACCCAGCGACAACGCTACCATTTCCAGTTTGCCGTTTAAGGTAAACGTGTTTGTGTTTGGCAGCAGTCCCATAGCCCGGGTAGACTTGTCCATAGACGGGCAATTTGTCTCAAGCCTCACCGCTGCGCCGTATGTTTTTGACATTAACAAAAAATATGGCGACGGCTCCCATACTATTGCGGTCAAGGCGGTAGACAACCAGGGCCAAACTTCGGACACGAGCATAAGCGTTACCTTTGCGTTAAATTCCCCGCTTACCATGCAAGAACCGTCGGACAACGACTCCCTAAGCTTCCCGGCCAATTTGGTTGCGGAAAGCGGCAACAGCTACTCGAGCGTTGACTTTTATTACCAAGGGGAAAAAGGCGGGCCAAAACTTATTGGCCGGGCAACCAATGTCTCCAATGTAGAAAACAAATACCGGTACACGTATACCTGGGTAGACGTGCTTGCCCCGGGGACATACCGGATATATGCGCAAAGCAACACTGGCGTGCAATCAGCCAAAGTCAAAGTCGTATTCCCATGAGTTATTTAGCCATACTTATTTTTTTGCTCACCCCCGCGTATGCCGTGCGGTTTTTGCTCGGCAGCCAACCTGTAAACCTGCTATTGGTAGCGGTTTTTGCGGTGTGGGCTTTGGCTGCGGCTTTATTGCTCTATAAAAAGCAGGCCAGGAATTTTTTTGCATTTGCAAAGTCCCTCCCTACGCCCCTACTGGTACTGGTCGGGCTCTTTTTTATTTCCGGCACGCTGGCACTGTTAACCGAAGGTATAACCGCCAAAAAAATTGCCCAATGGGTAGTTTTGTTTGTCCAACCTGTGGGCACGTTTTTCCTGGCCGCATACGCGTTCCATGCCGAGCCTTCTAAAAAACAAAGTTTTACTTTTTTTATGTACTGCTTGCTGGGCTTGCTGGGTTTGCTTGCGCTGTACCAATACGCTACGCTGGAATTTTTGCCTTTGCGGTATTGGGGCAACAGCGTGGAACCCAAACGGGCAGTCGCGCTTTTTAGCCATCCCAATTTTTACGCGCTGTTTATAGCGCCGCTTTTGGCATTTTTATTGCCCGACCTTTTGGAGAAAATAAAAACCAAAAACCTTTCCTTTGCCGCAGAAAATGTAATTTGCAAAATTGGCTATGCCTTAGGGTTTGTTGGCCTGTTGCTCTCTATGTCGCGGGCGGGCTGGCTAGGCTTTGCCGCGGCAGCGGGCATATTTGTACTTATTGCCGGGGACAAAAAAATCCGGAAACTTGCTTTGGCACTGGCGGTAGTATTGGCCATGGCCGTAGTGGCCATACCTAACCTCCGCTACCGGGTACTGCTGCCGTTTATGGGTGAGAAATCTGCCGTGTCCCGCTTTTCGTTGTGGCATACCGGCGTTAAGGCCTTACAAGAACACCCGCTTACCGGCCTTGGGCTAACTGGTTTTAGCCAAAACTGGACGCGGTTAAACACCGACCCCAATTTGGACAGCCATAATTTTCCCCACAATGTGTTTTTAAATTTTTGGGTAGAAACGGGGCTTTTAGGGCTCCTGGCTTTTTTGGGCCTTTGCGCATTTATTATGTATCAAGGTTTTAAAAACAAAACCAACCCCTATGCACTGGGCATTGCTTTGTTTTTAATTACGTTAATTCTCCAAGGCCTCATAGACAACCCCTACTTTAAAAACGACCTCGCCATGGTGTTTTGGCTCGTCATGGCCTTAAACTCATCTAAATAATTTTACAAAAATAAAAACAGCCTTAGGGAAAATTTCCCATCGACCGTAATAATCGAATTCATACGTTGGTAGATGACCGTCTTCAGGGACCCGCATCTTTAAATAGTTATACTTTAATTCTGTATATAACTTTTTAAAACATTCATCCCTGAAGACGGTCTTCAAAAAGATATATACCCTCTCTGTCTCGGATGCACTTGGCAGGCAGGGTTACTAAGCTAAAATAAAACCCCTTCGCTCCGCGAGGGGGTTTAAAATTTATTTCTTTAGCCTTATAACTATTTTGCGGCGGGGTTCCAGGCCCATACTTTCGCTGGTTACTTCGGGGAAATGTTCCTGTATATAGGCGTGTATGTAACGGCGTTCATACGAGGGCATGGGCTCTAGCGCTTGGCCGCGGCCGGTTTTTTTAAGCTGGTCTACCGCTTGTTTGGCGGTTTCGCGCAAATACCATTCGCGCTTCATTTTGTAGTCGTCCACGTCTACCGTAAAATAAAATGGCTGTTCGGAATTTAATTTTTTGGCGGCAATGGACTGGACTAAAATTTGCAAACTATGCAGCGTGCTGCCTTGCCGGCCAATAAGCAAGTACGAATCCGGCACCATTATGTTAAAGACCAAACCTTTGGTTACACTCTCCTCAAACTGCACCTCGCCCGGCGTGCCTAACTTTTGGAGCACTTCGGAAATTATTTGTTTTACCTGCTCAATTTTGTCATAGTCAGTCATAAAACTCGTGCTTAGTAATTAGTGAATAATGATTAGATTACTCCCTAATGCCGATAAATCGGCAAACTACGGGATGCCTCTAATCAATACTCACCAAAATCCAAGAAATTATTTCCTCGCCAGCTCGGGATGTTTTTTCATTATATATACTTGCTGGCCAATGGCAAAGAGCGTGGTGACCAACCAGTACAAGGGCAATCCCGCCGGCAAGCGTAAGGAGATATAAATGCTAAACAGCGGCAAAAAGTACGTGGTCTGCCAGCTCATCATTTTGGTAGTCGTGTCGTTGCTCGGCGTTTTGGGCATCATCATTTTGGACTGCACAAATTGCGCGGCACCGGCCAATATGGCCAAAATAATTCCCGCAACCGAAGCGCTGCTATGCTGGGCCAAATTTACAAAGCCCAAAAAGGTGGGGTCTAAATGTTCGGGCCTGGGCACAAACGAATACAATTCCCCATACTGGCCGTTGAGCGCCTTGGTAAACACGTGGTACAGCGAAATAAGTATGGGCAACTGCAAAAGCAGCGGCAAGCAGCTGGAAAACGGGCTGACATTGTGTTCTTTATAAAGCGCCATCATGGCTTGGGCTTGGGCGGCTTGGTCGTCTTTATGCTTTTCGCGCAGTTCGTTCAACTTGGGCTGGAGCGCTGTCATGGCCGCCTGGCTCTTTAAAGACTTATGAAAGCTCGGCGCCAGCAAGAGCCTAATAAACAAAGTAATTAAAATAATTACCACGCCAATGTCGGGTATG
>CAYOXN010000073.1:0-5775 GCA_964407965.1 uncultured Candidatus Saccharibacteria bacterium | reverse complement strand
AAATCATAATTTCCTTTAATAACCTCTTTAAGGGGTGTGTAGCGGGCGGCCTCCACCGTCGCTAAAGCTTTGGCGGACAAGACTGGCCGCCCCTACATTAACACATTCGCCATTACGGTACTTATATGGAAAATAAAGTTCGCATAATGGTATTTGGTACGTTTGACATTTTGCATCCAGGACACCTGGCTTTTTTTAAGCAAGCTAAAAAATTGGCAAAAAGCCCCTACCTAATTGTTTCCGTTGCCCGGGACAAAAACGTAATAAAAATAAAGAACAGAAAACCATTGTATTCGGAACAGGCGCGGCTAAAAAATATAAAAAAAATAAAAATTGCCCAAAAGGTAGTTTTGGGTGCGCAAGACGATTATTTGGGCCACATAAAAAAATACCATCCCCATATAATTGCCTTAGGCTACGACCAGCGGGCTTATGTAAAAGGCCTGAAACAGGCTTTGAAAGGGCAGGGATTAATTGTTACAATAAAAAGGTTAAAGGCTTTTAAGCCGCAAATTTATAAGTCATCTAAACTCGCTTATGCAAGAACAAATCCATCAAGAACCCGAAATACACCTTCATCCCGATCCGGAAGATCCGGATTACTTTGACAAGGTAATTAAAAATGCCATAGATGACAGGAAAGAAGGTGAGAGCAACCCTAATTATAATAACTCAGATACTATCCATTAATGACCATAGGCATAGAAGCGGAACGGGCAAATAACCCCCATAAGACGGGGGTGGAGCATTATGCCAAGCAGCTCATTCTGCATTTAGCACAAATAGATAGCCAGAACACGTATATTTTGTACCTCCGTACCCCGCCGGAGGCTTGGTTTTTGCAATTGCCGAAAAACTTTACGGTAAAAGTCATGCCGTTCCCGCTTTTTTGGACGCAGCTAAGGCTTTCGTGGGAAATGCTCATGAGTCCGGTAGATGTGTTGTTTATTCCGGCTTCTGCCTTGCCGTTAGTGCACCCGAAAAAATCGGTAGTCACTATTCATGACATTGCTTGGAAATTTTATCCCGAAACTTTTACGCCGTTTATGCGCTGGTTTTTGGAATGGTCCACGAAGTTTGCCGTGACAAAAGCCTCGCGAATTATTGCGGTATCCCAGGCCACTAAGCAGGATTTGGTAGAGCAATACAATATAGCCGAAGAGCGGGTGGTTGTGGTGCATCATGGGTACGAAGCCCCACAGGATCAATTTAACAATTTAACAAGTAAACAACCTAACAAATACATTTTATTTCTCTCCACGTTGCAGCCGAGGAAGAATTTGGGGCGGCTCATAGACGCTTTTGCGGCCCTAAAGGCGAACCTGCCGGAATTGCCCCATAAGCTGGTGGTGGTTGGCAAGCCGGGCTGGCAGTTTGAAAGCATTTTACAAAAGCTGGAAGAACATAAGGACATTGTAGAATATAAAAATTATGTCCCTGACAACGAACGCTTGGCGCTTTTAAAAAATGCTGACCTGTTGGTCCAGCCCGCGCTCTACGAAGGATTTGGCATGCAAATACTGGAAGCGTTTGCGGCAGGGGTACCGGTGGCTTGTTCTAACGTTTCTAGTTTACCCGAAGTGGCGGGGGATGCGGCAGTATATTTTAATCCCTTACAGGTCCAGGACATACAGCATACATTGCAGTCGGTTTTGCTCGATGCGTCGCTTAGGCATGCATTGGCCGAAAAAGGCAAGCTACGGCTGCAGCAATTTTCCTGGCAAAAGTGCGCCCAAGAGACGCTGGCTGTCTTGTCTGCTTAAACCTGTAACTTCCTTATGAAATATTTTTCGCGCAAATTTTATATTTCCATATTGCTGGCCTGGCAAATAGCCGCTGTAATTCTCATGTCAGCCTTTGGTTGGCCGGCATGGTTGGCCTGGGTAAATGTGGGGCTTATTGCTTTGTATATGCTACTTAGTCCCATTGAGGACGGTTTGCTGGCGCTTATTGTGTCCCTGCCGGTTTTAGTAATAGTGCCAAACCCTTATTTTAATACCTTGGCTGGTTGGCGCCCCCTTATAGCCTGGCTTTTTTTAGTGTGGCTTATAAAAGTAAACGGGTTTAATTATAAGAATGTGATTTGGCTGCCATGGGACAAATATATAGCTGCGTTTGGGGCGCTTATGTTTTTGTCCGTGTTTTGGACAACGTTTAAAACTCCGGCATTCATGCAATTTATTTTTTTTGCCAATATTGCCGCATTGTATTTCCTTATAGTACAAATTGTTAAAACCAAAGAACATTTGGTTTCATTGCTTAACTATAGCGCGGTTAGCTTAACCGTTTTTATTGCCGCGGGTTTTGCCCAATTGTTCCTGACTTTTTTTACTACCCTGGACACCTTTTGGGTTTTTTGGGCGGCCAATGTCAGCAAACTGTATTACGGGGCGGACTTTGCCCAGGTTTCACTGTACTCCAACTCCTGGTTTTCGTTTACGCAAGGCAGGGACTTGCGCATGTTTGGCATAATGCCCGATTCCCAGTCGTTTGCCTACCTGTGCGTGTATGGCATAGGCATAGGCACTGCCCTTACCGCTTCGGCAAGCAAGAATTTTAAGCGCTGGTTGTGGGCGGGCATACGGTTTGCGGGCTTGGGAGTCATACTGTCGGGGACGCGCGCGGTATGGGTGGGCATGCTTGCGCCTTTGGCCGCCGTAACAGTATTATATTGGCGCAATGTTTTGCGCCCGGCAGTAGTCAGGTTTTTTTGGCCGCTGGCCATTATTCTTGTGCTGTTTGCACTTTCGCCGTTCATTAACCGGGGGCTGCAGTACCTGCGCGCAGGCGGCGTATTTGAAGAAAACTTTTTGGCCCGCGCGCAAAGCATTTACAATTTAAGCGAGTCTTCCAATGCCGGCAGGCTGGTAATTTGGAAAGACAGCGCGGCTTTTGCATTGCGGCACCCGTTGGGCACTGGGATAAATAATTTTTTGGTATCGGTGGCGCGGCCTGGGCCGGGGGATCATAAAGGTTATGGCGAGTTAGCCGAACAAAAAAATGAACGGTACAACTTGCCCCAAAAATTCATTACGGCGCATAATTTGTATTTGCATATATGGGTAGAGCTGGGCTTGGTTGGCTTGGTGGCATTTGCCGCCTTGTGGATAGCCATAGCCAAACAGTTGTGGAAATTTTTACGGGCAAACAAGCAGGCCAGCAGCATTTGGGTGTTTACGGTTGCCCAAGCGGGTTTGGTGTTTTTGTGGCTTGGCGCAGCTGCCTTTTTTGACGTAACATGGTATAACGACAAAGCACTCATGTTTTTCTTTTTGGAACTGGCCGTAGCCGGAATAGTCATCCGCAATTACACGCCGTGGAAGCCAGAGGTTAGTAAGTAGCGGTTAGTAGGTAGTCGGGTAGGAAATTATCCTTTATCCTTTAGCTACAAAGAATCAAGAATCATGAATTAAGAATCAAGTCTTAGTAATTAGTAAGGAGTAATAAGTAATTAGAAAATGCAGAATGACCAGTGGCATCTGTGTTATCCGTGTATCCGCGAATTTAACCTAATACCTAATCCCTAATCCCGTGTCCAAAGTCATTCTTGTCCAAGTCGTATACAACAACCGAAGGTTTATAGAACCGGTGTTTTCGGCTATCCGGGCGCAAACGTATGCAGACAAGCAGATAGTGGCGGTAATAGCGGGTAACGAAGACGGGGGGAAAGAGCTAATTGCGGAAAAATTTCCCGAAGTAGAAATTATAGACCCGGGCTATAACATAGGTTTTGCCAAAGGCCATAACCTGGTTTTTAAAAAATATAATGCCGAATATTTCCAACTGGTAAACCCCGATTTAATAATGGAACCGGATTACGTGGAAAAAATGGTTGCGGCCATGGAAGCCAATAGCCGCATTGGCGCGGTTACGGGAAAGTTGTTAAAAATTCCCCAAGAAAGTATAGCGGATTTTACGCGCTGGAAAGGGCAACAGCAAAATTTTGTTATAGACTCCACGGGCGTGCTAATTTTTAAGTCCGGCGCTGCCAGGGACCGGGGCCAGCACGAGGTTGATGCCGGCCAATACGACACCATGCGCGTTGTGGATGCTGTTTCTGCCGCAGGGTGTATGTATAGGGCTTCGGCTTTAAAAGCCGTAGCCTGCAAGCTTTCGGGCGGTACAACGGAAATATTTGACGAGGACTTCCATAGCTATTGGGAAGACGTGGATTTGGCATGGCGCCTTAACAATAAAGGGTTTATGAACGTGTTCGTGCCGGAAGCAGTGGCCTTTCATGGCCGTGGCGCGGGAAGTAACCCGGGAGGGTATAAAAAAATCCTATCGTTTATTAAATTCCACAAACTACTCAACAGCCGCATTCGGCAACTTAATTATAAGAACCATATTTGGATGTACATAAAAAATTCACCATGGTTTTACCCGCAGTTCTTTGTGCGCGAATTTTTTATGTTTTTGTATATTTTGCTATTTGAACCAGGGACGCTAAAATTCGTACCGGAAATGCTTAGGCAAATTCCTAGGATGTGGGGAAAAAGGAGAGGTGGGGCAAGGTTTTAGGACTCTACTAGATACTTTACTAGGTGTTAGGTTTTAGCTTAAATTCACGGATACACTGATATGGCTGATACCACTGTGTGCTATAACTATTACTAAATTAACTGGAGGCTTCTTGATTCTTGCAGTTGTTAATTTGTTTAATTGATATATTGTTAAGTTGTTAAATTGATAACATGATAAGATGATAACATGATAACATGATCTCCACCCCCGACTTGTCCATAATTATACTTTCTTATAAATCCAAAGAACACTTGCAAGTGCTCTTGCCTTCGCTATGGGCTAGCCGAGATATAAGTTTCACTCCTGGAAATCCGGAAAATTCTAAATATACGGGCGAGGTGATAGTGGTGGACAACGGTTCAAACGACGGGACGTGGGAATGGCTGGAAGGCCAGGGTAAAGACTTGAGGTTTAAGATTAAAGTTATAAAAAATAGTAATACTGGTTTTGCGAGCGGTAATAATATTGGCATAAAACAGGCTACTGGCAGGTATGTGCTACTGCTTAATCCCGACACCAAAGTGGCATCGGAAACGTTTGAGACCATGCTTGGGTTTATGGACAACCATCCCGAAGTGGGTATAAGCGGTTGTAAATTGGTAAAAGCCAACGGTAAACTGGACTTGGCCTGCCGCAGGCGTTTCCCAAACCCTTGGAATAGTTTTGCCAGGCTTATATTGCGCGACAACACTAACTATAATTATTCCGACATTCCCGAAGACCAAGAAATGGAAGTGGACAGCGTGGTGGGCGCGTTTATGCTTATAAGGCGGGATGCGTTGGAAAAAATTGGCCTGCTCGATGAAAAGTTTTTTATGTACGGGGAAGACTTAGACTATGCTTGGCGCTGTAAGGAGGCTGGTTACAAAGTTTGGTATTACCCCAAAACTACCGTGCTGCATTTTAAAGGCGAGTCTTCCAAAAAAGTTGCCTTTAGGGCGCTAAAATGGTTTCACGACGCCATGTGGATTTTTTACCAAAAGCATTACAGTAAACAATACCCTTTTATAATGAATTGGTGTGTGTTTGCTGCCATATATGGGCGACTGGCTATACTGACAGCCATAAATTATTTTAAGTCTCAGCCCCGCGTTAGCGCATAAATATTTTGATTTTTGGCCTTTTTTTGGTATAATTTGTTCACAATCTTTAATATATAAACTTTTTTACATTTATTCATGGACATTCAAAATAACGAACCTGAAACCCAAGCTCCTAAACCAGGCATAGGTAAAACTGGCATTATAATAC
>CAYOXN010000072.1:0-5781 GCA_964407965.1 uncultured Candidatus Saccharibacteria bacterium | reverse complement strand
TGCCACTGGTCATTCTGCATTTTCTAATTACTTATTACTCCTTACTAATTACTAATTCTTGATTCTTAATTCTTGACTCTTGCTTCTTGCAGGTTATTAAAATTATCCGTGCCCAATCAGTTTACCCTTGTGAATTGTATGACTACCATAACACCTAATTTCCAATCTTTCTTCATGGCTGGGTTTGAGTGCACGTATGCGCTTACGGAAATACGGGAACGGTTGGATATGCTAAAAGCCACGCGGCACGACGAATTATGCCGGGAAGATTATGAGCGGCTGTTGGATTTGGGTATAAAAACTGTGCGCGAAGGCTTGTCGTGGCACCAGGCAGATGTGGGAAACGGCGAATATGACTTTTCCCGCTTTGAGAAAATAATGCAAGCCGGCACAGACATGGGCATGCAGCAAATTTGGGATTTAAACCATTTTGATTATCCGACAGATGTGGATTATTTTAGCCCCGCGTTTGTTAGGCGGTTTGCAGAGTATGCTCGGCGCGCAATTGAAGTTATCCGTAAGTATCAGGGCGGAACTCTTTTTATAGTGCCTATAAATGAAATATCGTTTTCGGCGTGGATTGGGGCGGACAGGGGAGTGTGGGCGCCGTATACCAAAGGCCGCGATAATGGATTTAAATTTAAAACCCAATTGGTAAAAGCTGCCTTGGCCGCCATGGAAGCCATATGGGCAGAAGACAAGGACGTGCGCTTTATTCACGTTGACCCGTTTATGCGGAGAGAGGCAAAACCGCCGGCTTCAAAAACCGCTTTGGAGCATGTGAACGACTTTAACACTGTGGTACGGTATGAGGCATGGGACATGCTTTCGGGTAAAACTTTTCCGGAACTGGGCGGCGAGCCAAAGTATTTAGACATTATTGGCATGAATTATTATTTCCATAACCAGGAATGGGTTATTTCAAAACCAAATGGCAAATTGGGTTTTGAGGCTATGGAGTGGAGTGATGCCGGACGCATTAGTTTTGCGCAAATGATCAAAGATGTGCACGAGCGATACGGCCGGCCTATTGTCATAACTGAAACCGGAAGTTATGGTGAAAAGCGGGAAGAGTGGTGGAAACGGGCTTTAAAAGAAATTGGCGAAGGCCTTAAACAAGACTTGCCCATAGCCGGGGTATGCGCGTATCCGGCAGTAGACAGGCCCAGCCATGTGCATTATTTGCTGCCCCAGTCCGGACTGTGGGATTTTGAGGCTGATGACGCCGGATGCCGCCGTATTCCCCACAAACCTTCCCTAAATGTCATACGAAATTTTATCCAAACCCCACCATAGCCTAGTCGTATTAATTAGGGTGTGGATATATTAGCCGCTTACTCATTGAACCCTTGCATAATGGGGGTTTTGACAGCTATTTTATAAAAGAGTACTATGGTAAACAAGGTATGCAAACATATAGCTCTGACAACTCCTCCGTATTGACCAAAGCCCGCCAAGCGGGACCAGTTACATTTTCTATTTTTTCGCTCCGACATTAGTCGGAGCTATTTTTTTGCATACTTCAATGTTAGGGAGGATTAATAATGGTTTACGTGACAGAAGTGCATTGGCGAGTATTCTGCGCGAGCAATAATATTGCCGTTAGCTTGGTAGGGTCACTGTCTGATCTCAAGTCAATGGATGATCCCAGCGTGCTATGGCTGACAGGACAGTCCGACCCTATCTTGGGTTCAGATCCAAAAACCTGTCTTTCCAAGCTTGTTAGCCGTTTTCCTGGTAAAGTAGTGCTTGCTTGTTGCAACGGTGCCACCCAGGAAATTAACTCCTGGAATATACCTCGCGTAGTGGCACATGATTATAATGCGGACGGATTGTTATCCGACTTCGTCAAGGAAATCGTAAAGTAGATTTTACAGCATCGGCAAGCCAGCGCGGTGGGGGTGTACCGCGCTTTTTTATTTTCATGTTTTCTTCCTCGTGCTAAAATAAAAATATGAGGAAGCAGTACAAAAAATCAAATTTTATAGTTTGGCTGTTGGGTATTGTTTCGCTGGCTGTGGCGGCTTGGCTTATTCGTGGCGTGTTTTTCCCAAAACCGTTTACGCCTAAGGCTACTCCGGTAGCAAATAACCCCCAAGCAGGTTCAAATAAGCCAATAGAGGATTTTTTTGCCATAAACGGGCTGCCCACCACAAAAAGCATTGCAGAAACCCGTCCGTTTGCCGTGGTAGTGGAAAACCATCCGGATTCTCGGCCGCAGTCCGGGCTTATAGATGCCGACATGGTTTATGAGACTTTGGCCGAAGGGGGCATAACCAGGTTTATGGCCGTGTACCAATATAGAGAAACAAAAAATGTCGGCCCGGTGCGGAGTGCGCGGACGTATTTTGCGGATTTGGCCAACGAACTCCATGCGGTGTTTGTCCATGTGGGCGGCAATAGTGATGCCCTGGAAAACATAAAGAACAACCAATACAAGAATATTTCCGACGCTGACCAATTTTTTAATGACCCGTATTTTGTTCGCGCCAACTTTCGGCCAATGCCGCATAACGTCTACACCTCAACGGCTCTTTTACTCAAGCTCGTGAATCGCCATGAATATAATCAACTAGCAACTTTTGGGGCGTGGAAATTTAAAGATGACGAAAAAGCTACTGCTACAGCCGCGAGCATTACGGTCCCGTTTTCACAAAAAAGTTACGAGGTAATATGGAAATATAATCCTGCCACAAATAGCTATAGCCGCTTCATGGCCGGTTCGGCACATACCGATTTGGATACCAAAAAACAAATTCAGGCTAAAGTCATAATAGTCCAAAGCGTAGAAACTTTTCCGGTTACGTCAGACACCATAGGGGCCATAGGGTTAACCTTGCTCGGCCAAGGGACAGGGTATGTTTTCCAAGACGGGAAGGTTGAGGCGGTTACGTGGAAAAAAACAGGAGACGGACGCACGAGGTATTATTTCCAAAATGGCAATGAGGCGGCTTTTAACCGGGGTCAAATATGGGTGGAGTTGCTGCCAAAAGAATTAAGGGTTACGTGGAAATAAAAAACTTCCCTCAAAGGGAAGTTTTTATAGGTAGATCTACAAATTTATTTGCTCTTGGCCGCGGTTTTCATGCAGCGGGTGCAGGCTTTTATGCGCTGGCCGTCTACGCGGGTCCATTGCAAGTTCGGTTTTAAGCGGACTATGCTGGGGCGCATGGAGTGGGAGCGCTTAATGGTGCGGCTGTAGCCTTTACCGCAAATAGTGCAAGTTCTGGGCATGGAAATGTAATTAAAAAGTTTATTGAAATATAGTTACAAGAGTGCAACTAGAACAGTCTAACATAAACTGGTATAATAGTCAACAGGTTGGGGAACTAGAATATAGAATCAAGAATTAAGAATCAAGAATAAATTAGAAAGCTTTTTATCTTTTTAACTTTAATCTAGTATGGGAGAGTATACTTACAGAATAATAGATTTGTGTTTGTTGGTGTTTAGTTTTACGGTGCACGAGGTGGCGCATGCCATAACTGCCGACAAATTTGGCGACTCAACCGCTAAAGACGCCGGGCGCATAACGCTTAACCCGTTGGCCCACATAGACCCCATAGCTTCCATAATTATGCCGCTCTTGGTAGGCATAGGCGCGGCCAAACCAGTGCCGGTGCAGTTTGAGTTTTTACGGCCGCGGCGCCTGGGCATGATAATGGTTTCTTTTGCCGGGCCGTTTTCTAACTTTATAATGGCCGTGGTGTTTGCGCTAATTATAAAGGTGGGCATAGCGTCCGATTTTGTCACGATGATTTTGGAACGCGGCATATTGCTAAATTTGATTTTAGGTATTTTTAACCTTATACCCATACCGCCGTTAGACGGCAGTAAAATTGTCTTAGCCTTTTTCCCCGAACATATCCAAGAAAAAGTTTTACGCTGGGAAAATTACGGTTTTATGGTGCTAATTATTCTAGTCTTACTCGGTGCTATAAACACCATAGTCATGCCCATCTTTAACGCCATGCTTCGGGTGTTTGCTATATTCTTATAAAAGTTGAGTGGTATTGTCTGTATAATTTTTATTTCTACTAAATACTAAAGTAAACTAAATTACTAAATAGCATTTAGCGTTTAGTGGGTAGCGTTTAGGGGCTGCAGTCTTACCAACTACTCGGCTACTTATTGCTTACAGCTTCATTTGACACCCTGCCAAAATTTAAGTATAATATCCCTAATTGAATAGGAAACCCTTACCGCAACACTTGGCGGTGAGAATTACCTTTATATCAATTGTCACAAATTATGGGAAGTATTGGCCAATAAAATAGCCATAGTCCGAGAGGTTTCCGGACAGTACCATAAATGTGAAGTAGGCGCGAACTGACGTCTACCCCTCACCCTGCCCTCTCCCGAGAGGGAGAGGAGGGAGGAAAGTCAGTTTTTATTGCGCTTATATAATCCGAATACTCCAGATAATGCAATCCAAATGACCCGAAAGGGGCCCACGGACGTTATGAAGGGTATTTCAATAGTAAATAATTAAGGTATTAAGTAAAAAGTTATTTAGTAACAAGCGGAAACATTTTTCAACTTGAAACTTGATAACTTGGAACTAATTTAGATTATGCCCACAATCAACCAGCTCATTCGGAAGGGCCGGGCGCCGCTTAAGGCCAAGAGCAAGTCTCCGGCTTTGCAGCGCAGGCTCAACCTCATAAAGAACAAGACGTTAAACATAAAGACTGGCGCCCCGTTTATGCGCGGCGTTTGTCTGAAAGTTTACACCACCACCCCGAAAAAGCCGAACTCGGCTCTTCGAAAAGTGGCGAAAGTAAAACTCACCAATGGCATGGAAGTAATTGCTTACATTCCTGGCATTGGCCACAACTTGCAGGAACACTCGGTAGTCATGATCCGCGGCGGCAGGGTTAAGGACCTTCCCGGCGTACGCTACCACATTGTTCGCGGTAAGTTAGACACCCTGGGCGTTGACGGTCGAAAACGCGGTCGCAGTAAGTATGGAGCAAAAGTTAAATAACAGTAAATTCACGGATTCACCGATAACACGGATACTGCAGATCTGCAGAACCGTGCAATCCGTGACATCCGTGCATCAGTGAATATTATATATGCCACGAAGAGCACGAAGTTTTGAAAAGCATTTGCCGGCGCCGGACCCGAAGTTTGGTTCCGCCAAGTACGGCAAATTTATAAACTACCTCATGGAACGGGGCAAGAAGTCGGTTTCGCAGAAAATCTTTTACGCTGCACTCGACATTGTTGCCGAAAAAATGAAAGACCAGCCCGAGTTTAAGGACTCCCGCCAGGTTTTTGACGTTGCCCTGAAAAATGTTTCCCCCATAATGGAAATAAAAGGCCGCCGCATTGGCGGTAGCAACTACCAGGTGCCTATGGAAGTCATGGAGCCCCGCCGTTCGGCATTGGGCATGAAATGGATGATAGCCGCCGCCCGTGCCAAAAAAGGCGCGCCTATGGCCGAAAAGCTGGCCGCGGAAATTATGGATGCCTTTAACAAGCAGGGTGCTGCCATAAAGAAGCGCGAAGACGTCCACCGCATGGCCGAAGCCAACAAAGCCTTCGCCCACTTTGCCAGGTTTGGCAGGAGATAATTCCAAATCTACCCATGCATTCAAATATACGAATGTCTACAGATTGGAACAGCAAAAGAGAAACAAAAATTTTGCTCAATTTTATTTAATCTTATTTAATTTTGTTCAATAAAAATTATGCCCCGAGAATATCCAATTGAAGTCACGAGAAATATTGGCATTATTGCCCACATAGATGCGGGCAAAACCACAGTCACCGAAG
>CAYOXN010000071.1:0-5855 GCA_964407965.1 uncultured Candidatus Saccharibacteria bacterium | reverse complement strand
TGCCTATTTCCTCACGAATAATAATCATGCGCTCTAATATATCCAATTGTTTCGTGGGATAATGCTCTTTGGCATATGCCCAAATACGCATTGCCTGGTCATGGACCCCGGCGCTTGCAGCGACCGCCCCGGCTAACGTCGTCAATTTATTGCGCTTGGACTCGTCTTGCTCCTTTGATAACCATGCCCGGTCCGCTTCTGTCCGCAGTTCGGGTGCTATGGCTTGTTCATATAATTTTCGCGCACCTTCCTTGTCGCCAAGCTTAGCCAAACCTAACGCTATGTACATTTTGTCTTCTAAGGTCAGGTCTTTCTCGTCGCTTATAAGCTGCAATTTGGACAACACAGGTTGGTTTAACGATGCTAGGCCATACAAACTCACCGCAGTACGGTGGATGTCTGCCTTAGAGTCGCGCATTTGGTTACGGAAATATGCAAGTAATTGGGCCTGGTATACGGCATCGGGAACCACGTCGGCAAGCTGGGCGGAAAGGACCAAGTCCGAGTCGCCATATGTAAACAAGCCAATGCCGCCTTCCGGCACATGGTAAGACCCAAGGTCTATAGCCGGCACGTCTTCCGTGCTGCCAAAGTTCTCTTTCAGCATTTTTCGGGCAAGGTATGCGCTGGTAACTTGGTCGGCACGCTTGCCGCCTTGGTAACTGTTCCATAATAATTCGTTATAAAATTGCGCCTTGCCCATATCCGTAAAGGTAACGTCGGTATACGAACCGCTATTGGCGGGTAAGCCTTTTTGGCCATTGGCCAACTCGGTAAGCTTTGAGGTTTTGTTCACAAAATAACTCTGCACCACGTTAAAGCGCCGGACTATCCCGTCTTCCATTGAGGCTTGCTTGGCACGGATTTTTAATTCATACGAGCCCAACGGCAATGCAGGCAGCACATAGTCAACACTGCCGCTCTTGAGTGTTTGTGTTTCGTGGTAATTTAGCCCGTCTATGTCTACCCAATATTGGGTCGGGGCGTTATTGTTTGCTTCGGTGCCAAAAGTCCGTACGGTTACGGTAGGCTTGTCGCCGGCGAGGTATGTTTCCGAAATAACCGCATCAACAAAGAACGGCAGGCTGGCAGGCAATTGCTTATGCTCTTGGCCGGCCATAATTTTGTCGGGCCCGAACGCACTTGCGGTAGCGCGCCACGAAGTAATATTATCCGGCAATTTTACGCTAAATTCCGCTTGGCCATTTTTTAGTTCTTTGCTTTCAAAGTGGGCAGTGTCCAAAAATTCACTGCGGTAACCGCCGCCTTTTTCGGCATTGTGCACATACAAGCCGCCGGCAAAATACGTATGGTACTTGCCTACGTTTATGTTGTACACCATGGTTTTTGGCGCAATTACTTTTTCCACCGAACTAACCGCCACCTTTTTCCCGTCTGTCCCTACAAGGCTGTCGCCTACCTTAATATAACCCGCAGCCAGCCACGCACCATTAACATACAATTTGTGTTCTTCGGTTACTTTCAAGCTATTGTTTATAACCAGGTAGCTACCAACTTCGTGCCTGGAAATACCCTGGACTATAGCCGGGACTAACTGGGCATTGTCTTGTTCGCCCGCTTTGGTCAGGACAATGTCCCCTACTTTAATTTCATCTATGCGTTCGGTTCGTCCGCCCGGAAGCGTAATTAACGTTTCGGGCAAGAAACACCCGCCGCCTTCAGCACCGCCGCCTTCCTGGAAAGCGGGTGGGGTAAAGTCGGAAGCGTCGCTGCGCGGATCCGAGTAGTCTATGGTATACAGGCTTTGCAATATGTCTTGCTGCCAATAATACGGCACTACGTCAAACACTGCTTCGTCTACTACCGAAAGGTTCACTTCGCCGTCATGGGTCTTACCGTCCTTGTCCTTAACCGCCACGCGGAGGTTCGCCGTATCCCCGGGACGGTAGGTTTGTTTGTCAGGGCTAATTTCAATTTGTAATTTGGCGTCATCCTGTTTATACCCGGCGTACAAGGAATTGCTTTCCACAAAGCCATAAGGCCCAAATACAACTGCGCGGTACGTGACAGCCGGTTTAAAATCGTCCTTAAAGGTGTCCTGCCAAGTATCGGAATTTCCCATTTGCACTCCGCCAATTCCTTTATGGCCATACCGGTAAAACAGGGTCTTGCCGCTCACCAAGTCCTTGCCATCAAGCAATTCCGCTTTCACGGGCACCTGTTCGCCTATGCTGAACTGTTGGTTGTATTCACGGCCAGCCCCGCCGGAAAAACCCAAACTCAAAACCACACGGTTGCCATTGGCCGTTGAGCCCGAATAATACCCTTCATAATTCCGGTAATAATACGGCCACAGAGTAGCTGAAATTTTCCTGCCACCGCCGTCTGTGCCAAAAATCCTTATTTGGTAAAAACCTCGTTCCACTTTGGGCAACTGGGCATCAAATACCCATTCGCCGTTGGCATTCGTAGTTGCGTTCAAAGTCTGGACTATAGTCTTTTTTTCCTCGTACCTATACTGGGGCACGCTAATCTTGTTAATGGGATCATATGCCGTTCCCGCATCTATTTGCTGGTATTCTGTCCGTTCTATTTCGGCAGACAAGGCCACGCCCGGCGCCGGCTTGCCAATATATTCGGGGCCATATCCCGCAGCATCCCTGTTGCCCGGCGTTTGCCCTATGGTAATAAAATTGGTTTTTGCCGTAATACTGAAATTGTCCTTGTCGTTATATTTTTGCGAAGCTTGCAAATACACCCGCGGGCCAAAGACCAACGTACTGCCCACGCTTTCCGAATTTATTTCGCCTTCTTCCGCTAACTCAGGGTAAAACGAAAGCGAGAGCGTATAGGGGTAGTAACTGGAGTCAAAATACTCGGGCGTTATGGTGACCTTACCTTCTCCTTTGGCGTTTAAGGTCAACGTGCCGGAAATTTCCTGGTTGTAATACCCGCTGTACCGTAAGCTTAATTGCCCTACCGGCGTGCCGTCATAAAATTCCGCTTTGACGTTAAAGCTAACCGGCTCACCGGTAAATACCGCTGGCTTATCCGGCGTAACGCTAATATGGTACAAGGGCTTGGTGTAATTTAAAATTTCAAGCGAAGCCTGGGTTATAAATTTACCATTGTGGAGTACGGTCAAATTGTACGTGCCGGGCTTGGCGCCTTTAAAGTCCAGCTTGCCCGAAAAAGTATCAAACTGCGAAATAGTGGCTTGGGTTTCGGCAAGCGGCCGGTCTTCGTTTATATACCCAGGGAAGCCAGAAAAATCGTAATAATAGTAACCTTCCCTTAACTGGACCGTAACCTGCTGGTTCTTAAGGTCTTCTGCTTTGCCTTTTAAGACCCCCCAAAACTTGACGCTGTCGGTAAGCTTGTAGGTATACCGCTCGGTAGCCACATATTTCCAATAATTGTCCTGGACATTGTTTGCCGAAGCATACCACCAACCGGCAGCAACCAAAGCCAAGCTGGCAGGTTTGCCCGGTTGTTCTATTTCCAAAAGTTTGGGTTTGGCATAATCGGCAGAGTTTATCTGTCCTGACTGGAGGCCTTCGGGTACGGCAAACTGCGCCAAGCCATCGCTATTGGTCTTACCCAATTCATGGCGGACGCCTGCGGCATCGTAATAGGCAACGCGTGCGTCGGGTAACGGCTGCTTTTGGCTAAATTGGTAGGCCCATACCAAACCATTGTTGTCGGTTAAAGTGTAATAATGCGAAATGTCGTTCACAATTATCCATGCCTGGCGATGGATATCGCCCGCCACCAGGTCAAAAATATA
Organism: uncultured Candidatus Saccharibacteria bacterium; assembly: GCA_964407965.1. GTDB lineage: Bacteria > Patescibacteriota > Doudnabacteria > UBA920 > UBA920 > CAZPRQ01. The sequence goes on along the minus strand of CAYOXN010000071.1, from coordinate 2,107 downwards.
GTAGCCGGCAGGAAGTTTATTGGGCAGTTCCAGCCACGACTGGTATTCAAAGCTAATAATTTCCGGCTTAAAACTGCTTACCCGCGTAAGCTTTTCGGTACTAGCCAACCCGCTACCCTCTTGGCGGTAATAATACGACCAGCCCAAATCCCAATTGCGGCTATTGTAATACGCCTTAACAAAATCTTCCTTATTGCCGTAGGCATATACATTCGCTTCGGCGTTTTTCAAATCCACATTATACGCATAAACTTGCAAGGCAGGTTGCCGGTCTGTGGGAAACTGCACCAAACCTTCCGGGATGCTTAACGAACCGTACGGCTGGTAACTCGTTTGCGAAGTTTCAAACGCAAACACAATGTCAGTGGTTAAATTTTCCGAGGAGTTTTCTGCGGTCAACCCTTTGGCTACCGTGACCGTATAAATGGTTTTTTCAGCAAGCGGTTTCGAAGGTACAAAAACCACCGTGTCATTATGGATTTCCACCTTCCCCTGGACGTTCGGGGAAATACTCAAGTACTTTTCGGGGTTTATAACATGCTCGCGGTTAAAGGTAATTTCTATACTGGTATTGGTAGGCACCCCTGTGGCTTGGTTACGCGGGAACGTAGACACGGCCCCAAACGGCGCCCTAACCTGGAACGCCCAGGCAAAATCACGTTCTGCCACGCCTTCGGCAATACTTACCTTATATATGGTGTTGCCGTCCAAATTGGTTTTAGGTTTTATGCGGAACCGGTTCTTGCCGTCGCCATCCACATCAAAATCAACTGCACTGCCATCGGTTGCGGAATACATTTTGACCACGCGTTTAACTTGTGAAGCGGTTATATCTTTGGAGCTCTTTAAGACAAATACCGAATTGGGCGCTATTCCCGCCGCATCCTGGCCGTCTACCGTTATTTCAAAAGCAGCGGCTAGTTTAGGCACGCTAAAATAGCGGTAATACACCCCACCCATAACCAACAGCAAAACCACCATGGCAGGGGCTAAAATTTTTGTCCACGAAAAATGCCGCCGGACTTGTTGTTCGGGTATTTGGAGAATGCTTGCCCGCAAACTATGCGGCGCCTGCTCCTTAGGCAATTTATTAAATATTTTATCTATTATATCCATACACGCAATTGAGCAAAATTAAATAAAAATAAGTAAAATTAAATAAAATTTGATTTTGCTACGTTACTAAAAACTTATACAACTTTTCCTTTCCCCTATAAAAGTGACTTTTTACGGTATTTACCGGTTGGCCTTGCAGATCGGCTATTTGTTCAAACGTCAGGTCTTCGAAGTATTTTAAGAGCAGTACTTCTTTCATGGCCACCGGCAGTTGGTCAACATAGCGCCTAAACTGCTCTTGGAACAATTGGTCGTCCAACCGGTTTTCCACGGAAGGCTCGGTGTCAGGGATTTCAAAAACTTGTTCTTCGTCTTCCATGGCGGAAAACTGTACCGCCTTTTTCTTTTTTAAATAGTCCAAACAGTGGTTGCGGGCAACCCGAAACAGCCAAGGCTTTATTGGCGCGTTCAGGTCTAGCCTACCGAGGTTTTGGTACAAGCTCAGGAAAGTCTTTTGGACCATGTCGTTGGCGTCGTCAGTATCCTGGATCATGTAACGCGCATAAGAATAAATGTCATTCAAATGCGTATTCACAATCTGGGTAAAAGCCGATTCCTGTGAGCCTGCGTACGTTTCGTTTGGGGAAGCGGAAACTTCCATGGACAGCTGATTAAGTACTTTCATTATATCACGTTTGTTAAACGGCCAGGGTAAAGGCCTTAAGAAATGCCAAACAAAAACGCCAAGAGCTTCACTGCGCCCACATATAAAACAAGCGTTATAAAGAACGTCGTGGCCATGCTTTTTACGAATACTGCGGTCATATCTGGTGTGCTTAATTACATATATAGCACGCCTCCATTTGGAAAATAGTTGCATTAAAAAGGATTCCCCTTGTCTCACAACAAGGGGAATCCTGGGGAAAAAAGCTATTTTTATTTTAAACTCTGGATAAACTGCTCCATTTCGGCCTTTTTGGAAGGGTCTGACTTGGCCACTTGTTCGGCCCAGGCAATAGCCCTGGCTTTGTCCCCTGCTCCGGCGTAGGCG
>CAYOXN010000070.1:1048-5936 GCA_964407965.1 uncultured Candidatus Saccharibacteria bacterium | reverse complement strand
AAGCTGGGACAAGGAGCGACAGCAGCTTGCAGCTCGTGTTGACAAGCTACAGCAGTCACTCAAGGCCCAGCAGGAACTTGCCTCCCGCCACCAGCCAGGCTCGCGGGTGGGCGAGTCAGGAAAGACGGGTAAAGCCTTCATTCAAGAGGGTGGCGAGATTGCCCAACTCAAAACAAAGCTGGAGTTGATGGATAGAAACCTTCAGCAGGCTTTGGGTTGGAGAAAAGAATACGACGATCTTGAAAGGAAGTTTTTAGAACTCCGGAACAAATACGAACCTGAGAAGGTTGAGTATTCCGGGTTCGAGAAAACTTGGGCCAAATTGACCAAAAACGTTTACTGGCACGAGACAATCTACGTGCTGGTCAATCCACCCGGTGAGTACCGAGAAAAATTGGAAGAGTATCGGAGAGCGAAACTAGTTAGAATAGCCCCCGAACAAAAGTCCAATGTGGCCAAAGATTCTCTGATTAAACCTCGTAACCCAAACGAGGTGTCCGAGAGGACATTTACCGAAGTGAAACAACAGAAAGCCGTTACGGAGACGGCTTATGCTTTCTTTGATCGGGATACTGAGAATCAGTGTCTTGCATCTATCTTCTCTAAGGATGCAAAGGCGGAGATTGGCGATAAGGCCAACGCCATAGGCTGTGCGGAACTGAGATTTATTTTGGACAAGTATCAAGGGCAGTTTTCGTATCGCACCGAGCGGGTGCGCCGGTACAACAAGAAGATGCTGGTGGGATTTCTGATAGTCGTGATAGTCGCGATCCCGCTAGTCATACTTTACTGGTCCCAAATCTCGCGGTTCGTACGGCGGCTGAGTGGTCGCTTGGTACTCAAGCTCAAGAAGAGATGGATTCTACGTTCCTTCGAGGAGTTTCGATCACAACTTCCGGCGGTAAGTGAATCTTCGTCAGCCAGTAGATCTTCTGTCATTCGTGAACCTGATCGTCGAAATTCTGCCCTTTCTGAATGGGGTGCACGACGACCTGTTAAGCGAGAAGATTTTCCACAGGCTAAACCATCGGTTCAAAACGAGGAGCACACGCTGCACCTCTTGCCCAGGGTTCCCGACAGCGACGTTAAACACTCCGAAGCTGTCTAACTTTTCAAAACGCATGCGAAAATTTTTTTAAAAGAGCTTTCTTGCTCGCAGGGGCGTGGTTTTCACCCGCCCCTGTCTTTCCCCCCTATTCGCCACGAGGCGTTTTTTTTGTAACTTTTTTGAAAACCTTCGCTGGCGAAGGTTGACGAAGCACTCCATTTACCCGTCCCTGCCTTAATACCCCGCAGTTTTGATGCCGTGTTCCCCCTCCTCGCCCCGATGCAGCGAGGGGAGAGGATGTCCGTTTTACGGACAGGTGAGGGTGCAGTCTAGTTTACTCCCTCTTTCTTGCCACAGAATATTAATTATTTTCTTTTTTTGGCTTATTTATACCAAATAAATTTTTCAGAATCCCTTGCTTTTCTATGCGGAATTATGTATAATTAGCCAGCAAATCGTACAGAAAGCTGGCTCCCTGGAGGAACCCGCTTTTTCGTATGGATTGCGACTTTCGGCCGAAAGTCAGAATCCAAATCGATCCCACTCGTTCTCGGAGGAGTGGGTAAGGAGTGCAAATGGAGAATAAGGCTATAAACGCCTTTCGTTCTGTTTTCGCGACCCGTGCTGTAATGGCGGTGCTCGCTCTCACGTTCACGCTCACGCTTGTCGCGCCCCTCGGAGCCACCATCATTGGTCCCGGAGGATCCGGCGGCCTAACCGATGATACCACAAACACTAACTTTACTTTAATTGATTGGGTTGTGGACTCAGGTACGGCGACGCCGGCGAACTTCACTGCCGACACTATCGCGGCGGTCATTCTCGACAACGACACTGACCAGCTCGGCTTTTTCTGGCAAGTGAAAAATGCGGCAAATTCGAAAGATCCCATCATGCGCCTCACGGCCATCGGGTTTTCGGGTTTCATTACTGACTTCGTCTATCGCACGGACGACTTCGGTATGCCTGGAACCTTCGTAGCTGGAGGTCCAACACCGACAACAGCGACTCGGAGTCTTTCTGGGGACACATTGGGCTTTTACATGCCCATTCCCACAGGTATTCCGCAGGCGTCGACTTCGGTAATTATGGGTGCTTGGACCAACGCCCATTATTATGACGTAGCGGTCAGTTCACTGATCGACGGCGGGGTAATGAACTTCAAATCCTTCGCACCCGGAGTGCCCGAACCGTCGACGTACGTCCTCCTCGGTAGCGCGTTACTCGGCCTTGCCATTTACGGCCGGCGCCGACGCGTGTAGCTAAACGAACGAACCCTCAGCCGCACTGGTAGTCCTCCCAAGGATTACCAGTGCTTTTTTATTATCTTAATTATAGAAGGGCATCTTCTCAGAGAAGATGCCCTTCTATAAGGAATTAATGCCTAAAACCTAAAACCTAAAAGCTAAAACCTAGTGCCCTCATAGCCCTAGCCAAAAATATGGATTTTCCCTATAATTGGGCTAATCATAAGACCTATTTACCTTGTCCCTAAAGTGTCATTGCGAGACTAAAAGGGCTCTAACTTTTAGGCGAAGCAATCTAATAGGTAGGTTTGTTTAGAGATTGCTTCGTCCACCTTCGCCAACCTCCTTCGCAATGACACATTCATAATATAAAGTATGGGATAAAGCCAGGTTAATCTGTGTATCTGTGATATCTGTGATCAGTGGATAATATGTTAGAACTCAAGCATAAAATTGAACAGGAGCTCAAGAAGCCCGCAGGCATTTCTATCATTGCTTTGGTGCAAGATTTAGTCGCGTATGCTTACGCCATTCACGCATCTGACATCCACATAGACCCCACCGAAAAAAATGTGCGGGTCAGGCTTCGCGTAGACGGCGTGCTTATGGACATGTTTTTGCTGCCCAAAAATATCCACTCGGAAGTCATTAGCCGCATAAAAATTTTGTCCGGCTTGCGCACCGACGAACACCAAGCCGCACAAGACGGCCGGTTTAGGTGCATTATTAGCCAAGACAGTTTTGTAGACATCCGCGTCTCGGTAGTGCCAACGTACTTTGGCGAAAATACGGTGCTCCGCTTGCTCACCGACAAGGCCGCAGCATACACGCTGGACTTGCTCGGTTTTTCCCCCGAAAACCAGAAAAAAATATTGCGCGCCATAAAAAAACCTTACGGCATGGTGCTCGCCACGGGACCTACCGGCAGCGGCAAGACCACCACGCTGTATACGCTGGTAAAAATGCTCAACAAGCCTGACATTTCCATAGTAACTATAGAAGACCCGGTAGAGTACGCCATAGAAGGCATAGAACAAATTCAGGTAAACCCCCGTACCAACCTGACGTTCGCCCAAGGGTTAAGGGCAATACTGCGCCAGGACCCAAATGTTATAATGGTGGGGGAAATACGGGACTCGGAAACCGCGGGTATAGCCATAAACGTGGCGCTTACCGGGCACTTGCTGTTTTCTACCCTCCATACCAACGACCCGGCAACTACCTTGCCGCGCTTGCTGGATATGGGCATAGAAAGCTACCTTGTGGCTTCCACGGTTAATGTAGCCATAGGCCAGCGCTTGGTTAGGAAAATTTGCGACGACTGCAAAATGCCCAAAAAGTTTTCACCCGCGGAAATGAAGTCGTTAACCGAAATAATTCCTCCGGAAATTTTTAAGCTGTACAAGACGTTTTATTACGGCCGCGGCTGCGATGCCTGCAACAATACCGGCTACCGAGGGCGCATTGCCATACATGAAGTATTGGAAGTGGACGACGCCGTGCGCGCAGCTATTTTGAACAAAGCTTCTTCTACCGAAATTCGCAACATTGCGCTCCGGAACGGCATGATAGCCATGGGCGAAGACGCCCTAAAAAAAGCCTCCGCCGGCCACACCACACTGGAAGAAGTTTTGCGCATAAGTCATGAATAGGGAAATTAGCGTTTAGCGTGTAGTGGGTAGCGTTTAGGAAAAAACTAAACTAGAGATCAGTGGACAGTGAACAGTGGCCAGTAGCTGCAAAATTCAGAAGTCAGTAATTAGGTATTTAGTCATTGGGATTTGATTAGAAATTAGATATTAGGAATTAGAAATTGGTGTTAAGGGTTAAGGATCAAGGATTAAGGATTGAAGCCCCTCTTGATTCATGCTTCTTGTTTCTTATAGTTATTAAACTATTTCCAAATTTTTACTTATTTTTACTTAATTTTATTTATTTTTATTTAATGTTTCTATGGACATAGAGGTCGTAAAGCGTTCAAGGTTTTCGTTTGGCAGCCAAATTTCCAAACAGGAGCAGGTGTTGTTTGCCAAACGCATGGCATTTCTTATGCGCGCCGGCGTGCCTATTTTAGACAGCCTGCAGCTGCTTAAAAAGCAAATGCGCACAAAATCTGCCAGGGTTATTTTTGAACGGGTCATTGCCGACGTGGCCAATGGCCATTTTCTTTCTACCGCCTTGGGTAATTTTCGCGAAACTTTTGGCGACTTTGCCGTAAACATTATACGGGTTGGGGAGCAGGGCGGCGTACTTTCGGAAAACTTGCATTACTTGGCCGAGGAGCTTAAAAAGAAACAGGCTTTGCGCAAAAAAGTCATGGGCGCTTTGTTTTACCCCATATTTATAGTGCTGGCCACGCTTATTATGGTGGGGTTGCTTACCGTGGTGGTGTTTCCCAAAGTCTTGCCTATTTTTGCCAGCATAAACGTGCCACTGCCGCTTTCTACCAAATTGCTTATAGTAGTCAGTCGCTTCCTCATTAACTACGGTTTGTTTTTGTTGCTGGGTTTGGTGGGTGTGGTATTTGGCTTTACTTTGCTTATGCAAAAAGCCGGGTTTAAAAAACCCATGCAAAGGCTAATTTTAAAGTTGC
>CAYOXN010000070.1:0-1038 GCA_964407965.1 uncultured Candidatus Saccharibacteria bacterium | reverse complement strand
TACCACTTGGCTAACTTTTGCCGCACCATGGGCTTGCTGTTAAAAGGGGACACGCGGGTAGACGAAGCTTTGCACACCACCGCTAGCACCACGGAGAATTTAATTTACCGCGAGCAATACGAACAAATTGCCAAAGTGGTCTACAAGGGCGGAAGAATTTCCGAATACCTGGGCAGCCGGCCGGAATATTTCCCCGAAATGTTGGGTAACATGGTGGCCATAGGCGAAACGGCCGGCAACCTAAGCGAGACATTTTTGTATTTGGCGGAAATGTACGAAACCGAAGTGGACGACTTAACCAAAAACCTTTCCTCGCTTATAGAGCCGGTACTTATGGTGTTTATGGGTTTGTTGGTGGGTTTTGTAGCCGTGTCCATAATAACGCCCATATATTCGGTTACGCAGAAACTGACAAGATAATTAAATAAAAATAAATAAAATTAAGTAAAATTAAATAAAATTTAAATTTCAGGATATAGATGTTAATTGTCAAAAGCCAATTGTTAGGTAATTAGTCATTGGGTTTTGATTAGAAATTAGTTATTAGGAATTAGAAATTGGTTTTAATGGTTAAGGATCAAGGATAAAGGATTGCAGCCCAACTTGGTTCTTGCTTCTAAATCAACTCCATAACAATTTAATGAGTATAACGAAAAATCATTTTCATACAACTAGCAAACTGGGGTTTACCCTTATTGAGTTACTAATTACCATGGCTTTGCTTTCGGGGTTGGCTACGCTGGGGGTTGTTGTGGGGCTGGATTTTTACCGCAGTTACGCTTTTAATGCGGAGCGCGACACCCTGGTGGCCATGCTGCAAAAAGCACGCAACCAGTCCATGAACAATATGCAAGGCCTAGCCCATGGCGTGCGGGTGGAAAGCGGCCAGTACATTTTATTTAACGCCCCGTATGTGGCCGGCAGTCCTACCAACGAAATTATTCCCGCACACCCGGCCATAACCAACAGCGGTTTAACCGAAGTTATTTTTACCCAACTCTCAGGCACTACCTCCAGCAATTCCACGCTCCATATAAC
>CAYOXN010000069.1:4022-6048 GCA_964407965.1 uncultured Candidatus Saccharibacteria bacterium | reverse complement strand
TGTATAAAAAATCATTGCAAGATGACGGTCTTCTTGCGATTGCGCAAGAAGACCGTCATCTATTATATTCTAGGATTATTACAAATGAGTATGTTTGATATGGCTGTTTGCCAGCTGTTAAGTTCCCGACTCTACCAAAAATAAAAACACCATTCCATGGTGCTTTATGAACGGAGGTAAACATTGAGTGGAAACCTTTGTAATTAAAAAACCATCCTGAGCTTGTTGAAGGGTGGTTATATAAGTGTTATTGTTTTTTCCATTTTCCCAATATTAAATTTTCTTTTTTCTTCCGAGTCCAGCCTTTAACTTGCATTTCACGTCGTTGTGCAGCTAAATGTGTATCGTAAGTTTCAAAATAAACTAATTGTACCGGCCTGCGTTCACGCGTCCATTTAGCCGCCGTACCGGACTCATGCTCTTTAATACGCCCAGACAAGATAGTAGAGGAGCCGCAATAGAGCGAATTGTCACAACATTCCAAAATATAAAAATAAAAAAGCCCATCCTTGTGACTAGGGCAGTCTATTTGAGAGTATTTAAATATGGTTTTATTTTGAGGATCCATCGCTACAAACTTTAGCCCTTCGATTCGTGTTCGACAAGCTCACACTCACTCAGGGCACCATTCGACTCGCTTTTATGGGTCAAGTTCCTTTAGGAACGAGACCATGAGCGAGCTTTAATATAAGTGTTATATATTAAAGCGAGTCGAATGGTGGAGATGCCGGGAGTTAAACCCGGGTCCAATTCAAATCTACTTTCCCATTGTTCACAAGATTAGCCAACTTAGAATACTCCGGCAATCTTAAGTTGGCAAAGATATTGCCGAAGTTAATTTACAAGTGCTTGGCCTAAGCAGGTAAATTAACTGCCTAGGGTGCAGCCCCAAATTAGCTTGGGTATCCAAAAGCAGGACGGCTTTTGGGCCAAGTGTTCTTGCTTAAATTAAGCGAGAACAGGTTGAAGGTCAGCGGCCTGGAAGGCAGCTACGACCTTGTTCCATGCATTTTCAGCATTTGTTGTTGCCTGGTGGATTAGCGAGGTACCAAGGCTAGCTCGTCTTGCATATGAAAAAGTGTCAAAGAACTGTCAAAATCCGTCATCCCCTTAAACCAGTGAATACTATAACAGTTTTACATGGTTTTTTCAATACCCCTAAACCCCTACCCAAACTCCCCCACTCAAGGATCAGTTAGTTTAAAAGCCTGGACGAAACCAGGCTTATTTGATATCCTTGGGTATCAATCCGCCAAGGGTTGCACCGCTGTCTCGGCGGCACCGGGGCGAAAATTGTTAGGGGGTCTGTCATGGCGAAGCAACTATACTTTGTCAGTGGCGGAGAATACCAGGCTGCCAGAAAGCGCATGACCGAAATTATGCGCCGTTTGTCAGGGAAGGGAACGACCCTGAACCCGCAGTTCGTGCTTGATCGGCTGCAAGAGATGGTCGAAGCGGGAGAGGAAACTCCTCAACCGTCAAAATCCAAACCCATACTCATGCCCAAGCTGGTCAAGGGTCTATTCTCGCCGCTAAACGTCAAACTCGAAAACGTACGCCGTTGGAACGAAAACCGTAACTGGGGCTTTACAGAATTAGATTTCGCGAATCTGCCAGCGCCACCGCCGTATCCCAAAAACAAGTTTGGTACAGTAGTACTGGTGCCTTATCTTGAAACCCCGCTTAAGACCTACCAGGAACTCGTGTGGGCAATGAAGCACGAACACTGGCTCTACGACGACCGGGGGTTCCCGTTACTGTGGGACAGGCTCGCTGTCTGCGGCGCTCCTCACCAACCGGGACTCAAATGGGAAGTAATCGACATGGCCGGAGGCGTTGAATGGAGGGAAAATAACGAAGCCGGGTTCAGGGGCCATCCCATTAAGCTCCCACCACCCGAACTGATGCCTCACGCTGGCGTACTCGCTGAAATGGCTCACTCGCCTTACTGGGCCCGGAGTCTCTACTCGTTTGTCGGTGTCCCCGGCGTATGGGTGCCGGGTTACATGCGGATTCCGAAAGAAGA
>CAYOXN010000069.1:0-4012 GCA_964407965.1 uncultured Candidatus Saccharibacteria bacterium | reverse complement strand
GCGCCCTGCTGGATTGAGTCAGGCGACTATCTGAAACCGACTTTCGGCAAGCATCTCTATTTCGAAGCCGTTACCAACGACTTCGAACATAGCTACGACCACCACCGTCGCGGCTGGCGTTCCGATGACGGGTACATGCGGGAAGGCGAATGCAGCAAATATGCCGTCCCCATATTAATGAAGTAAGCATTTTTGGCGCACGACCACTTTAACCGGTGGCGTGCGCTCCTTCATTTTATATGTTTAATATCCTTTAAAGGGTTATACTAATGAACGATTAATTTATAAATATTAAACAATTTTCATCTTTCAAGACTAAAAACCACCGGAGCAACCAGCCAAAGGCCAAGTTCCATTTATTTTTGGTATAGTCGGGAGTTAAAATCAGCGAAGTCCCCACTCAAAGGTCAACTTCTATAAATCAAAAATAGTATTTTGGTAGACCTAACGAATGGGGCAGACTATTATTTTAACTTTAGCCTTCTCTTAAAGTTTAAAACAAAATTGATAGGATATATTATTAATCTTGTGGGTACAAAGAAGGTAAATAAAAAAATACCGAGGATTGATGGAATTAGGTAAATAATTCTTAATTTTTCATCAGCAGAAATTGAAAAAATAATAAACCCCATACCTACGATAAGTAAAAAAATTACAAACTCTAAAGTATAATCCTGAATTTCATTTTCATTCCTCTCGACTCTATTAATATTTATTATACTACTCTGGGTTTTAATTATATCTTGATATTTGTCATAATTTTCCTTTGTTGGCTCCTTCTGTATATATTCAAGTGTAATTTCTGCTGCGCTATCGAAAATATTTGGACTATCCAATTTTTTATATAAATTATTCCCGTCGTAATCAATTTCTTCCCTTAATCGAATAATAAGCAAAATAACAATAAGGAATAGGCAGCTGATGCCAAAATAAAAATATCCTGCAATTTTTACCTTTTCTTGTACTAAAGGTATTAAACCAAGAACCGCTAGAGTAATTAGGGTTATGTGCTTATAAAAGCCCCTCCTTTGTTCAAGTGTGCTAATTAGTTGCTCAAATGTTTGGTCAAGCGCTTTCCTGCTCTCGTCGGTAAATTTTTGATAGTTACCCAATAATATCTTGTTAATAATTTCTTTATATTCCATAAATATTGTTTAATTTCTAATATAGTCATTTTAACAGAAAAATTTATTCCCCAACATCCCTAGAAATTAGCTTTTTTGCAGTAAATAATACAGCACTTTTAACAACATTAGCTAAAATTTACCTTGTGCTCGACTTGCTACACCAAATATAAAACACCATGGAATGGTGTTTTTATTTTTGGTATAGTCGGGAGTTAAAATCAGCGAACTACCTTACTCAAAGATGAGCTTTGAACACTCTTGCACCAGCTATGATTTACTGGTAAAATAAAAGGTCTTTTGGCAATGATTTGGCAGTTGTAAGTTGAAGGACAAACTAGAAGGAGGCGAAATGGCAAAAATTACAAAGCTGGATCCCGAGTACGGGATGCCAGCCAACACACCGGTTTTACCAGGAGTTCGTGCCATATGCGATGAACATGCAGGCCCCAAAAAGGGCTGCGGAACGGAGTTCGTCACGGAAGGCAATGAGCAAGCCAATGGGACGTGGCTAGCGGGTGGTGACAGAAGCCAAGCTGGTGGTGCCACCATGGGTTGGATAATAACCTGCCCACGCTGTGGCCGTGGAGTACGCGTACTTCACCCTTACGCACCAAAATTAGAAAATTACAAACCCAAACCAGACTCGTGCTTTGTTGCCACATGCTGCTTTGGCGACCTGAACGCACCTGAAGTAATTACCCTGCGGGGCTGGAGGGACAATACCCTATGCACGTATGCCCTAGGGCGAAAATTCACGGCCTGGTACTACAATGGGCTTGGCGAATACCTCGCGAGAAAAGTTAGCGGCCGGCCAACGTTGTGTAAACTTGGCCGAACGGCTCTAAGCCTGTTCATTCGGCTCGCAATCAAATAGCGACATGAACCCGACCCTTCTTAAGCGCCTATCACCACCAGGTGACTATGGCGCTTTTTTTACAAAAGTATAAAGGTACCTACCGCTTTTTTAAAATAAAGATTATCCTTGTTTAATACAACTTTATCCACCCGCGAGGGTGGGTTTTTGTTTAGAAAACTCATTTGCTTTATTTAAGAGAATTTTAGGTATATACTACTTTTATGAGCATTGATATTACATCAACTTGGAAGGATGATGGCTTTATTGATTTGTCATTTAATATTGTAAAGTTTCAGGATAAAGACCCAAATTATTACATCCTGGATGTTGAAGGATTATACAAGGAAGGCGTAGTCGGTCTTGGTTTGGTTGTTAAAAAGGGAATGAAACCAGGATTTGTTGGTGGTGAAATAGATAGTACAGCATTTGTTAAAGAAGGAATTAGTTTTCAAAGAAAGGATATAAGAAGCGATAATCTTATTTTGGCACTTGCTAACATTTATAAAATTACTATACCAAGTAAAAAGTTTGTTGAAAAAATTTCCTTAACTGCCTTTGCTTTAGAGAGTGATCCAGTAAAAATTCATACCTCACACTTAAATTTTAAAGTATTCCACGATGTTTCTGATGTTAAGAAATATTGGGAAATGTATATACATATAGACTTGCCAAATAAACGTTTAGAACTACATGAAAAAGACGAAGACTATAGAAAGGCAATAATTAACACACTAAGTGAATAACTTTATGTGGCAATTTAAGAAAATCGCTATAATCTCCGCAATAATAGCAGCTATAATTATTGCCTTTATTTTTTTAATGCCTAAATGGGAAAACTATAGAATGGAAAAGAAGGGAAATAAAATTATTGCGATTATGGAAAAATTTAAGACAGACCACGGCCGCTTACCTGATTCCTTAGCTGAAATGGGACTTGTCGATGATATGCATACGCAGCCTTTTTATACTAAAATAAACGAAAACGAATACAGATTAAATTACAGTTGGGACTTCGATAGAGGTTATGGTTACTTTTCTGACACAGGGAAATGGCGAGATACTTACTAAAATCTAAAATTTTAAAAAAATAATTAAACAATAAATTTATGACCTCGACGAAACTACAATCGTTAGGCAAAAGTGTGTTTTTTGTGGGTTTTCTAGGCAGCTGTCTCACTTCGCTTTTAATATACATCGGCAGCAAAGAAGCAGCGCCAAGTGAACTCGTTCCGTATTATATTGCTCATTTAGTCTTGTTTCTTGTTTTATGTGTTGGCTGTTGGATGGTACTTAAAGGAAAGAAACAAAAATTAGGAATTATGATGTGGATTTTGCTGATAATTCCGCTTGTGAACCTTATGGTATTAAAAAAAGCGTTTGATTTACCAGATTTATCAAACAGTCAAGCTAACTAGCCAATAGCGTTTAAATACTCCTATGTGATACTCGTAGGAGAATTTTTAATAGGAGTTCTTAGGTTTAATACTATTTTATTAAGCTAAATATTCATACTGCCATCCAATTTAGGGTGGGTTTTTGTTTGGTAAAAGTGGCATGGACAAAATGTTTTTATTGCTATACACTATATTGCTACTCGCAGAAAAACACGAAGGAGGTTTCAATGGAGTACACACTAAACACACAGGTAGTAGGGGTATGACGGGTTTACATAGATGGGCTTACCCCTTTGCAATTCGACAATTTAGTCAGCAAGCTGACAATCCTGCAAATGCTCACAATTGCAACTCTCCAGGCAACGGGCGCACCTCTTCCCCCGTCTTTTAATAACGAGGTCGAAGCCACAAACTTCATCCTCACTTCGGTTGACGAGGAGAAGCGGGAAATCCGCGCAAAACGGATTGTCTGCGAGAACAACTTGGTTAACTAAGGAGGCGCCCCCACTCCGACCCCCACCGCTCACATGCCCACGGCATGCTGGCGGTTTTTTTATTTGTTTTGTAAATATTATATTGTAACTGCACCCTCACCTGTCCGTATAACGGACATCCTCTCCCCTCGCTGCATCGGG
>CAYOXN010000068.1:0-6215 GCA_964407965.1 uncultured Candidatus Saccharibacteria bacterium | reverse complement strand
AACAAATAGGCAAAGTAGAAATTCCTCAAGAAGCATTTCTGGCTGTCCTTAAAAAATAGCGATATGTGGTTTTCTGAAATCATTATAAAAACCTTAGTACCGTACCTTTATAATTTGCTTTCATTAAATTCATTTTCAAAAAATATTTCTATTGAAATTTCAAGTAAAATCCTCTCTACCTTATCAGATTTTGTAACTATTTTAAGTATATACGGAATTTATAGGCTCTGGAAAGATTATAAAATTGCACAGGATGAAATTAAAATAAAACAAAAAAATCAAACAATACAAGCAATAAGAGCTTTAAAATTCCAATTGGAGTTAATGAAAGATTGGACGGGATTTAATGGTGTAGGTTATATAAACGATGAGGAAGTAAAGAAAACTTGGAATACATCATCTTTTCCCAGTAGGGGTAATCCCTTTTCATTCGTTATACCCATAGAAAATAGCCCGCTAAAACAAATCCATTTACTTCCAGGAATTCAATACCTTAGTTCTGATATATTAGAAGCAATCTCTTCAGTTAACCAACTATTAGTTGCCTATACAACTTTATTAGATGAAATCCGCTTATTTAAATACAGTTGGGATTCAATAAAGTTGATACATCTAGCAAAAAAATTTGAAAATAATAAAATTTCAGATTTAGATGATGACGAACGTCTTTTTGTTGAGCGGTTAATGAGTTTCCAAACAACATTGCATTTTAATATAATTGGTAGTGATAAAAATAAGGGCTTGCATTATTGGCACAAAAGGTTGTTCAATTTATTAAATGATCTCGAGAACAATTGTTAAAGTATGTGATTAGCCGATTATACTTTTAACGATTAAATTGAAATTCAGGTTAATAGTGCTATACTTAAGCCAAAAGAGACTTAAGAAACAAACATATGACAATCCATAGCACGCTTTTATATGCGGTGGCGGGTGTGGGGCTTATAGACACCCTCTACCTTTCTTACCATGCCATAACCAAAACCGACGTGGCCTGCTGGTTCTTTCCCAAAGAATGGTGCAAAAAGGTCCAATACAGCAAGTATAGCCGCACGTTTGGCATACCTAATCCTTACCTGGGGCTGTTGATGTATGTGGCTATTTTTGGTTTTACGTATTTAACTAGTTTGGGCCAAATGGCCTCCTGGGTAGTTCCGGCTATAGTGATTTTTGGCTTTGCCTTTTCCATGTACTTTACGTTTATCCAAACCTTTGTCCTTCGGGCGTTCTGTACGTGGTGCGTGGTTTCGGCCATAAACTTCACCATAATGTTCTTTTCCTTATTTAAATAAAAAATCAATTTGCACTTTAATGGGTGTTATAGCGGCCTTTGTAAATTTTTGATTGCTAGTAGTATATTTTAAGCTTCGGGGTAAGCCTTGGAAGCTTTATGCCCAAAAGCCCATAGCACTTAAATTTAGCCATGGTATAATGGGTATATGGCGCAAATTTTGGGGGAATCTACAAAATTTTTGGAAAAACAACATGGCCGGCATAAGCGCATTTCCACCGCTGCCATGCTATTTGTGGTGTTTATTTCAGGTATTATAGCGGCGTTTACTTTGGATTACGCCTTTAAAAACATGGGCTTTTGGCAAAAGTTGGCCCTATTTATTTTAGTTTTTGCTTTTTATTTCGCAATTGCCTGGCTTTTTCTGCTCATTTACAGCAAGAAAAAATACCAAAGCGACAAATATGCTTCAGGTATTTCCGGTGAGCAAATTATTTTTGAAGAGCTTAAAAAATTACCGGACACCTACTGGCTTTTGCCGGACATTAGCTTTGGCCAAGGTAATGTAGATTTTATAGCGGTCTCGGCTAAAGGTGTATTTGTCATAGAGGCGAAAAACCACGGGGGCACCATAACCCTTGAACACGGCGAGCTCTTACACGACCAAAAGCCTTTTGAACGCAATATTTTGGCACAAAGCCTAAGGCAGTCATACGCAGTGAAAGATTATTTGGCAAAAGTGAGAATACAGGCAAAAGTCATTCCCATTCTCGTTTTTGCAAACCCCTCCGCACGGCTTGGGTTAATAAAGCAAGACACCAAGGGCGTTACGGTCCTGCACCAAAAGGATTTACTTGGCTTTATACAAAATTATTCTGCCCAAAATAAAGTCGAAGCGCCGCATTATTTGGCCAGCTTACTTTCCAAATTAAAAAAACTCTAATATGTTCCGCAAAAGGAAATTGCTCAATAAAATAATGTTTGTACTTTCCATCCTCATGGTCATTTCCATGATTTTAGCCTTGTTTGGATCTACTATTATTGGATAACCGGTGTATGTTTAATTTTGACTTGCGAGAAGACGAGCGGGTATTGGCCATGTACCGGAAAGCCGAAGCGCTTTTAATTAAGCCCGCGCTTTACGTGGCCGTACTTATGTATGTGCCGTGGACGTTTTTACTCAAATACGAACTTGCGTACCAATACCGCTGGTGGCTCCTTATTTTGACTTTAATAGTAGTGCTCTATGCCATACATGCCTATGTAGTCTGGCTTTTGAACGTCAGCTTGCTTACGGACAGGCGCTTAGTTGTGGTAACCTACCACACGCTCTTCCACAAAGAAGTAAGGGAGGCGGAATTAGCGCAAATAACCAATGTCAGTTTTATTTCCAAAGGCATAACTGCGTTTGCGCTTGGTTTGGGCACCGTGGAGGTGTATATCCGCCACCAAAATACGCCTTTGGTCATAACCCATTTAAAAAATCCGGACCGCGTAAAAGATGCCATACTCACCGCCAAAAGCCGGGGTTTTAAAGTCGAAATTTTCCATTAACGCATGGTAGGTTAAGCAAAAATGGTGTATACTAACGGTAAGCCACATGCATGCCCGAGAAATACTTTCTTCCAGAATAACGTTAGTCTTGCTGGCAGTCCTCCTGCTGGTTTTGGGTGTATTAAAGTACAAACAGTACCAGCGGCAACAGGCGATTGAGTTGGAGAAACAAACGCTTATGGCCCAAGAGGACTCCTTGCAGAAAAAAAACTCAGAACTCAAAGATTCGCTGGCCCAGCTTAGTTCGGAGCAATATAAAGAACGGGTAGCCAGGGAAGACTTGAACTTAAAAAAAGAAGGGGAAATAGTGTACAATTTTTCCCTCTTTGCAGACAACCAACAGTCGTCTGGCCCAAAAAACGCAACGGAAAAAATTTCTAACCCGCATAAGTGGTGGAATTACTTTTTTAATCATTCACGCTAAAACCAATGGAAGACTCAAACCAAGAACATGAGACAGCAACCGTAACCGAAACGCACCATCATCACAAGAAATCTAAAGTCCCGACAATTATTCTTGCCATTCTCGCGGTGGTCATATTGGCCATAGCCGGTACTGGCATTTGGTTATATACCGGCAAGCCCAGTGCGGCAAAGGAAAAAGTCTTTAAAGCCTTGCCCTTTCCGGTTGCTTTGGTAGACAGCACGCCGGTGTCGCAAAGCGAATATTTTAAAAGGTTAGAAGCGGCCAAATCATTTTACAAAACCAATTCCCAGCCTGAACCGGGGGACTTAAAGCAGCAGGTGCTCGATAACCTTATAGCTGAACAGAAGTTAAAAATGTTGGCTAAACAACGGGGCATCCAGGTAAATTCCCGGGAAGTAGACGAGCAATACAACAGTATGGTAAAAGACCTTGCGGGTGGGGACGAAAATAAGCTGGACGAAATGATAACCCAATACGGCTTAAACCGCGAACAGTTCAAGCAACAAATAATTTACAACGATTTAATACGCGCCCAGCTCGCCGTTTGGTTTGGCAACCAGCGAAACCTGAATGAAACCGCTTACAAAACCATGGACGAGGTCCAAAAGCAAATAAATGAAGGCAAGAGCTTGGAAAGTTTGGCCTCCCAATACAGCCAAGACCAAGCCAGCAGCCAAATGGAAGGGGATGTAGGCTTTGTGGAAGAAAACCAATTGCTGCCGGAATTCCAAAAAGGCTTGGACTCCATAGCCGAAGGTAAGGTAGGGTTAGTCGTAAGCCGTTTCGGTTTGCACATGTTGAAAGTCGTTGGCAAAGATAACCAAGGTACCAATGGGGCAAGCCGGGTGCATTTGAAGCAAATATTCATTAAAACCGAAGACCCAACTGCCTGGTATAATTCGGAAAGTGATAAAATAAAAGTTCGCCAGCTCATAAAGCTGTAAAAATAAGCCTAACGAAAACAAAATGGAACAAGAAGTTGTCCACTATATCCAGGAAGCCCGCAAACACGGGCTCACGGATATGGAAATAAAGCAAAATCTCCTCAATACCGGCTGGGACGCCGCGAAGGTTGAGGAGGCTTTTGCGCATGCCAAAGCGCAAACCAACCAACTGAGCCATAATGCGGACGAAGACATAACCATGTCTTCCCATGCCCCCAAACTCCAGCCTTCGTTGCATGCCGGAGAACAAGCCCTGAGTTTTAAGCCTGCCCAACAACCGCAAAATGCGGGCCCTCTTAGTAGCGCGGCCCCGACTGTTTCGGCCAGCCAACCTCTGCAACCCGCAGCCGGTAAACGCTCGTGGAGAGGCTTATGGATAAGCCTAAGCGCCGTGGTAACCCTAGTGGCGTTGGGTGCCGGTGCCTATGCTTATTACACGTACGTTTACAATAGTCCGGAAAAAGTCTGGCAAGCATTTAGCAAAGCACCAAGTTCCGAAATATATAAAAATACCTTTAAATTGAGTTTTGAAGATACGGTAGATCCCAACACGCTTACCGGGCAAGACTTTGTCATGAGCAATATAAACCTGAGCTTTGACGGCAAGTTCTACGTTGACGGTTCAGACAAATCAAACCCAAAGTCCAGTTCGGACGTCCTATATACCTTTGGCAGTGGCAACACCAATATTTCTACCGGTTTTAAATACCGCCTTATTAACAAAGTCTTGTACGTAAATGTGGGCGAAAACCCGTTTTTGGACAGCCTTATCCAAAACCTAAATAACGGGAAAAAATTGGAATGGGTTAAAGTCGACATGAATGAGTTGGAACAAAAGAGCAAGGATTCGGCCAGCTCAACGGAAGTTTCTAATTTTGATAAAGTATTCAATGCCAAACTCCAAGATGAAATAGCCCAGTTATGGAAAAACACCCAATTTGTCACTATGGAATCAGCCTTGGGCAGGGAAAAAATAGGCGATATTCAAACTATCCACTTTAAGAACTCGCTCGACAAGCAAGCGGTAAAGAATTTGGTGCACACGGTCATAAAGAAAGTAGCCGATTCTTCCAGGGAAAACGGGCAAGAGCTTAAACCGGAAGACGAACAGCTTTTACAAGATGTACTTGCCGCCATAGTGGACAAAATAGAAATTAAACATTTTGAAACCTGGATTGGCGTTCAGGACAAAAAACTGCATAAAGTAAAAATTGTAAGCAACGCGCCATCCATAATATCCGCCATATACTTAAGTACCAATATGTCTACCCAGGCGAGCCGCGACAGCAAACGGTTGGCGGACATCCGGCAGGTAGCGGCGGCTTTGGAACTATATTTTAACGACCACAATGGCTACCCACCGGGAAACCAAGGTATTCCGCTGGAACTCACCCCTTTATATTTGGGAGTGAACCCCACCGCACCCGTACCGGCAGACGGGGGATGCACCAATTATTTTAACACCTACTGGTACGAACCAACGGGAGAAAAAACAGTTACGGACGGCAAGACCACCTATTCCTCTTACCAAATGACTTTTTGTTTGGGCGGCAACACAGGTGGATATGCCGCCGGTATAGCTAAGCTTACCCCGCAGGGAATTTCTGGCAATATAGCTTGCCCTTCTGCACCGGAAAATTGCGGCACGGCAGGCATGACACAAGATTCAAGCCTGAGTACAACAGAAAAAGACAGGCAAGAAGCTATGGAATTTTTAAACAATTGGAACTTTAGTGCCAAGCTAAACATAGAAGCGGAATATAGCGACTACGGCAAACAGCAAACGCTGGACATTCCCGAAGAAGCAGTCGACTTGCTTGATTTGCTCAAGTCACAACAAGTCTTGGGAGCATTCACCGCAGTGGAGTCGCTTATCCCATAACCAAACCGCGTACAAACCAAATTAAAACGCTCCGAACACTCGGAGCGTTTTAATGTATCCATTTTAATTTATTTAACTCCTATTCCCCAATTCATATAATTTTTTCACATATGTGAAAAAATTATATGAAATTAAGAATTTGATGAGATATTACATGTGAACATAAAAAAAGCCGGG
>CAYOXN010000067.1:2221-6465 GCA_964407965.1 uncultured Candidatus Saccharibacteria bacterium | reverse complement strand
CTTCTTTTACCGTAAAAGTCGGCGACGTTGTGGCAGTGAGGCAAGTAAAGCACAAGAGCGGCTATATGGAAAAGCTTAAGGAAAAACTGAAGAGCTTTAAAACCCAGGAATGGGTAGAGGTAGACGCCCAGAAGCTTTCCGGCAAGGTGTTAACTCAGCCCACCCCCGACATGATTGGCAACGTCATAAACACCCAGCTTATAGTTGAACACTACAGCCGTACCTAACGCTATAATTATTTTATCCATTAGTCAGTACTAATTACTAATCACTTATAACTGATAACAAACTTGAGGGTAAGTTATCGGTTATCACTTATCCGTTATAAGTTTTGGAGACACTATGGAAGCAATTCCACTTCCCAACCGAGCCAAGCCGGAAGACTTGGGCAATAACAAGTACAGCATAACCCTGGAGCCGCTGTACCCGGGCTATGGCGTTACCATTGGTAACGCGCTTCGCCGCGTGCTGCTTTCTTCGTTGCCGGGAGCTGCGGTTACCTCGGTTAAAATTAAGTTCGTTGACCACGAATTTTCCACCATTCCGCATGTGAAAGAAGATGTAATCCAGATTATTTTGAACTTAAAGCAATTGCGGGTGAAGAGCTTTTCGGCCGAACCGGTAAAAGTCCAGCTCAAAGTCAAAGGTGAACGCGTGGTTACGGCCGCGGACATAAAGGAAACGGACCAAGTCCAGGTTATAAACAAAGACTTGCACATTGCCACCCTCGACAACAAGAATGCGGAATTGGACATGGAATTTGTTATAGAGCAAGGCCGCGGGTACCAACCCGTGGAAGCCCGCGAAAACCACAAGCCCGAAATAGGCATGATTGCCATAGACGCTATTTTTACGCCTATTAAGTCCGTGCACTTCGACGTTACCAACGTCCGCGTAGGCCAACTTACCAACTTTGACAAGCTTACCTTAGTTATGGAAACCGACGGCAGCATGACTGGCGAAGAAGCCATAACCATTGCTTCCCATATTTTGGTAGACCACTTTAGCATGATGTTCTTGGAAGCTGCCCCGGTATTGGCTGCGGCAACCGAAGCCCCGGCCATGGAAACCGAACCGGTAGTCGAGTCCGCCGGCGGGGAAAGTGAAATAGAAGTATCCGCCCTTTCTACCCGCGCCAAAAATGCCTTGACCAAAAATGGCATTTCTACCATGGCGCAATTGGGCGCACTTTCCAGCGAAGAAATATCCAACCTTTCCGGATTGGGCGAGAAGACCATAAACGAAATAATAGAATTTTTAGGTAGAAAGTAATTAAACAGGTTACCGTATTTTATATGAGACACGCTAAGAAGAAAAAACTCGGTAAGGGAACAGACCATAAGCGGAAATTGTTGCGTACGCTAGCTTCGTCTGCCATCTTGTACGAGCGCATAGAAACCAGTTACGCCAACGGGCGGGCTGCCCGCAGTTATGTTGAACGCGCCATTACCACGGCCAAAGACAACACGCTGCATGCACGGCGCCAACTTTTGGCCAAACTTACCCCAATGGCGGCAAAGAAAGCCATGGAAGTGTTGGGCCCCAAGTACAAGGAACGCAAAGGCGGGTACACCAGACTTATTAAGCTCAACGACCCCAAAGCGGGTAAGTCCAAAGTTTTATTAGAACTTGTTGATTAAATTCACGGGTACACGGATAGCTCGGGTTGCACGGCAGTGCAAATCCAATGTCCGTTGTAGTTGTGGATGTGTGAACATATTATATGAAGACCCAAAAAATAACGTTACCGAAAGTTTCGGACATAAAGCGCCAGTGGATCCAAATAGATGCTTCCAAGCAGACTTTGGGCCGCGTTGCCAGCCAGATTGCCAATTTTTTGCGAGGCAAACACAAGCGCAATTTTACCCCGCACATGGATATGGGCGACTTTGTTGTTGCCGTAAATGCCGACAAACTCAAATTTACCGGCCGTAAACTGGAGCAAAAAACCTATTATCGTCACTCCGGTTACTTGGGCGGCCTTAAGAGTTCGAGTTTAAAGGTTGAACTGCAAAAACACCCGGAGCAAGTGCTCAAAAAAGCGGTGTTCAGCATGATAGACGAGCTTAAGTTCCGGAAGAAGCTCATGTCCCGCTTAAAGACCGTAAAAGGCACCGAACATACCTATAAAATCGATAAGGAAGTATAAAAGTAAAACGACATAATTGGTGAAGTGGTTGGTAGGAGTTTATCAATTATGGTCAATGTTATTTAATTATTTTAATTTTGTTCAATTAAGTTATGCCCACCAAACCCACTACAACCAAAACCGCTGCGGCTAAGACGCCCCGGAAGCCCCGTGCCCCGCGGGCTAAAAAGGAAACTGCGGAAAAGGCTCATGAAGCCGCTGCCCACGAACACACCGAAGCGGTAGTCGCAACCCCTAAGGTTGCGGAAATTTCCATGCCTTCCGGCAAATATGTTTTTGCCACCGGCCGCCGCAAGACTTCCGTAGCCAACGTGCGCTTGTTTTCCGGCAAAGGCGAAATAGTCGTTAACAAGAAGCCGTTTAAAACCTATTTTTATTTTTCTTTTGACCAGGATAAGGCGTTAAAGCCCTTTGATGTTACAGGACTTGCCGGCGACTTCTATTTTGTGGCAAACGTAAACGGCGGGGGAATACACTCCCAAGCCGAAGCAGTGCGCCATGGCTTGGCCACGGCCCTTTCCAAGTTAAATGACGACGTACGCAAAATATTAAAGAAAAACGGTTTTCTTACCCGCGACGACCGCCGCAAAGAACGTAAGAAACCAGGCCTTAAAAGAGCCCGCCGCTCCCCACAGTGGGCAAAGCGCTAGCTTTGACCACCCTGAGCGATCCCGAGCGCAGTCGAGGGGGAGCTGAATGGGTGGGTCAAGCACTAGTAAGCTAATAAGCAAATCAGCGAATAAGCAAAAACACCTCTGTACTTACAGAGGTGTTTTTGTTCATAAAAAAAATTCCCTAGTTGTAACAAAGATGACCTTTGCGCTGCGCAAAGGTCATCTTTGTTGACTTTGTGGATAGTCTCTATTTTATAGGTTAACTAGGTCATCTCACCCAGTGCAGTGGCTTATAAGCTTATAGGCTTATTTGTTTATTAGCTTTTTCGCTTAGCTGTTACTTTTTGAAAAAAATATCGTATACTATAATAGACAACAATTAAAACACATGTATGAACAACATACCAAATTGGGTAGTTAAGGGGCTTGGGGGCCTTTTAATTGCCTTTGTTGCCCTGTTACTTATAGACAAGGGCACACAACTGAACGACAAGTTCCGCGACAAAAACCCCACCAACACCATTGGCGTAACCGCCGAGGGTAAAGTTAAGGCTGTTCCCGACATGGCCACGGTAAACTTAGGTGTAATTACCCAAGGTGCCAGCCCTTCGGCAGTCACGGACGAAAACAGCAAAAAGGTAAATAAGATAGTAGACTATGTTAAACAACAGGGAATTTCCAAAGACGACATTTCTACTTCGCAATTTAATATTTATCCGCAATACAACTACAACAACGGCAAGAATGAAATAGTCGGTTATGAACTCCGGCAAACCGTAAGCATTACCATTAAGGGCGTAGACAAGAGCACGGAAACGCTTAATAAAATATTGCAAGGGGCGGTCAGCCAAGGCGCCAACGAAATAAACGGGGTAAGTTTGAGTTTTGACGACCCGGACAACTTGCGCCAGCAAGCCCGTGAGGAAGCCATTGCCAAAGCCAAAGAAAAAGCCCAAGAGCTCGCCCGCGCGGCTGGGCTAAAACTTGGCCGGGTCATTAGCGTAAATGAAGCCGGCAGTACCTACCCGCAGCCTTACTACGGCGCGGCGTATGGCATGGGCGGCGGTATGATGGCCGAAGCTAAGTCAGCCTCCCCAAACATTGAACCTGGCCAGCAGGACATAGTGGAGAGCATGACCGTTGTGTTTGAGGTTAAGTAATCAATTATTATTTTTCCAATTAAATTTCGGTTTAACTTTACGGCTAATACTACAATACTACAGAGTATAGGAGTATTTGCCGAAATAAGGGCACACGAATTTTAAGAACTTCTCTAGGGCAAAAAGTCTTTTGCCTGGCGGCCCCGATATTCGGGGCCGTAGGGGAAAAGATGTTTGATCCATCCTTTTCTATTACCAAAATTTCTAGAGAATTTTGGATGTAAAAAAACCATCCCGATGCATCGGGATGGTTTTTTATGCCTTAAGCAAACTCGTAAGCCGAATTCTGTTTCTTCCGCCGAAGCGGACCGTACCTAGCGG
>CAYOXN010000067.1:0-2211 GCA_964407965.1 uncultured Candidatus Saccharibacteria bacterium | reverse complement strand
GGAGCTAGGCATGGAACAATCATCTATCTGCCCATTTAATTGCTTAAAGGGTCAAGCAGCCTACCAAATTTGGCCTTGCACTCAAGTAAGAATTTAGCCGTTTCACTCTTCGACTTCGCTCAGAGCCTTGCGGCCCGAGCTTATATGAAGTTTCGCCCTCCTACGCATAAAGCTTCGGAGGGCGCTTTTAGGCTTTCGCCTCAAAGCGTCACTGTTCGCATCTCGTGGCTTGATCCCGCCCAATGCAAGCAAAGAACGGGACTGCTCCAGATGGGTATTACCCACTACCAGTGCTGATGGGCTCTTAAGAGGCACATCAACTGAGTGTTCGGACTTTCCTCCCCTCGACACTTCCGACAAGCGGAAGGCTTAGGGCGATTGCTCGATTTGCTTAAGGCTGGCTTATTATAGCAAATTTAGGCACTTTAGTCAAGTTTAAGGAAAAGGCTAAAAATGGTATAATATACCGGCATACACGATAGATTACCTTGTTGAAATATGAAGAAAGCTGAATTAATTTTTAACCTCGTTTCCATACCCGTTGACGCGATTATGCTGCTTGCTGCCGGCATAGTCTCTTTTTATGTCCGCCAACAACCGGAAATTATTTCCAAACCCATAGTGTACACTTTGGACTTAAAACAGTTTGTCCTGGTTGTCATAAACATAATTCCCGCGCTTATAATTATTTTCGCCCTTTTTGGGTTGTATAATTTGCGGGGGACCCGAAAATTCGGCAATGAATTGGCGAGAATTGCCGTAGGCATTTCCTTAGGTTTGCTTGTGGTTATGCTGCTGTTTTTCTTTGACCAGACTATTTTCCCGTCCCGTTTTATTATTTTGGCTACCTGGGCGTTGGGTATTGTATTTGTCATGCTCGGCCGCTCCATATTAAGGCAAATCCAGGAATTTTTGTTTTCAAAAAATATTGGCCTGCATAAATTAGTGCTTATAAACGGGGAGCATAGCAATGCGGCAATTATAGAGGAAGTGTACAGGAACAAAAGTTATGGTTATGAAATTACCGGCGAGCTGGATTACAACGAACAAACGCTTGCGCACCTGGACACTTTGTTTTTACAAAATAAAATAGACGAAATTTTGCAAGCAAACCCCACGCTAGGCGATGAAGTAAACTTAAAACTGGTGGAGTTTGCCAGGAATAAGGGTTTGGCGTTTAGTTTTGTGCCGAACCTATTTGAAGTGCAGCGTAACGCCATAGAAACGGCCACGCTAAATGGGGTGCCGGTCATTAGCCTAAAAAATACGCCTCTGGACGGGTGGGGAAAAGTAGCCAAACGTATTTTGGACGTAGCTGCTGGTTTGGTATGCCTCTTGCTTACCGCCCCAGCATTTATACTCATAAGCTTGGCCATAAAAATAGACAGCGAAGGCCGCATTATTTACGCCGCACTCCGCGGCGGCCGGGGACGTGACTTTATGTTTTATAAATTCCGAACCATGTACAGCCATTTGTCCGTGGGTACCGGCTATGGCGGGCAAGAAGCGGAAAAAGTCAGGCAAGAACTTTGGAAAAAGAATGACCGCGGCGGGGCTGAAGGGCCGTTTTTAAAAATAAAGCATGACCCTCGCGTTACCCGCGTTGGCAGGTTTTTGCGACGGACCAAGTTGGACGAAATACCGCAGTTTTGGAATGTGCTCAAAGGCGACATGAGCATGGTAGGTCCGCGCGCGCATGTGCTAGACGAAGTTGACCGGTACCGCAACCGCTACCGCCGCATGTTCAGCATAAAGCCCGGCATTTTCGGCCTGTCGCAAATAGCCCAAGTTTCTTGGCCCGACCTGCCGTTTGAGGAAGAAATTAAGCTTAATACCTACTACATAGAAAATTGGTCTTTGTGGCTCGACATAAAAATATTGGCCAAGTCGTTTTGGCTGCTCCTGTTCGGCGCCAAGCCCAAAGAAGACTATTAAAAAATAAGTAAAATTTTAGGATTAAGTAAAATTAAATAAAATTGCGAAGGCACTTATTGCTACTATTGCTATAAATTTTAATTAATTTTATTTATTTTTATTTAATTATGTTCAATTCCTTAAAAGTTGCTATTGTCCATGACAGTTTTACGCAAATGGGCGGGGCGGAAAGGGTGGTGGAAGCTCTGCATGAACTTTTTCCCGACGCTCCCGTATACGTTTTGGTAATGGACAAAAACCTCAAAGGCAGCTTTGCCGGGTGGGACATACGCACGA
>CAYOXN010000066.1:0-6629 GCA_964407965.1 uncultured Candidatus Saccharibacteria bacterium | reverse complement strand
GTGGGGCGGGTCGGGCTCGAACCGACGACGACGGAATTATGAGTTCCGGGCTCTACCAACTGAGCTACACGCCCTCAGACTTCATATATTATATAGAATCTTTAAATAAAAGAAAAGAGCCCCGGTTGGGGCTCTTTTGTATTTGTCTAGTTCCTAAACGCTAATCGCTACTTACTAAACGCTCCCCTAAATTATTGTCGCGCTCGCCACCTTGTCACCTTCGTCCAGGCGCATAATGCGGACGCCTTGGGTGGCGCGGCCTAGGGTGGAAACGTTGTTGAGCGGCGTACGGATGGTTTGGCCGGAGCGTGATATAACCACTATGTCGTGCTCTTCGCTGGCATTTAAAATGGCCATGGAAACTATTTTGCCGGTTTTGGGCGTGACTTTCAGCGTCTTAATGCCGCTGCCGGCGCGTTTTTGGACCTTGTAATCGGCCAAAGAAGACTTTTTGCCGAGGCCATTTTCGGTAACCACAAGGACTTCCAAATTTTTCGCGTCCACGGCTTTACGTATGACGTCCATGGAAATAATGCTGTCGTCTTTCCTTATGCGCATGCCGGTTACGCCGGCAGCCGAACGGCCCATGGGGCGTACGTCTTTTTCGCTAAAGCGAATGGCTTGGCCGTTTTCGGTGGAAAGGATTATTTGGTCGTCGCCATAGGTGCATTCTACCCATTTTAGCTCGTCGTTGTCTTTGAGGCCAATAGCTATCATGCCCGAGCGCCTGACTTTGGCAAACTCTTCGCGTGGGACTTTTTTAATGAGCCCGTTTTTCGTGGCCATAACCAGGAACTTGGCTTCGTCCTTTTTGGAAAGCGTAAGCACGGCTTGGGTAATTTCGCCTTGGCCGAGCTGGAGGAAATTTACCAAAGCCTGGCCTTTGCTGACGCGGCTGCCTTCGGGCAGTTCATACACCTTGGTCAAGAAGACGCGGCCTTTGTTGGTAAAGAACAAAATGTCGTCGTGGGTGTTGGCGGCAATAAGCTTTTCTACTACGTCTTCCTCTTTCAACGTTTGGCCTATTACGCCTTTGCCCCCGCGGGACTGGGAGCGGTAAATGTCCGGAGGCAAGCGCTTAACATAGCCCGATTTGGTAATGGGAATAATGACGTTTTCTTCGGGTATGAGGTCTTCGGCCGAAAAAGTGCCTACCGCGCTTTTTACCACTTGGGTGCGGCGTTCGTCGCCAAATTTTTCTTTCAGGTCTTCAACCTCTTTTTTTATAATGCCCAAAATTTTCTTTTTGGACTGTAGTATGCCTTCCAGTTCTTCTATGAGCGCCTTTTTCTCCTTGAGTTCGTCTTCTATTTTCTTGCGTTCCAATCCGGCCAGGGTTTGCAGCCGCATTTCCAAAATGGCGTCGGCTTGTATTTCGGTAAGCTTGAATTTCTTAATTAAGTTTACTTTGGCTTCTTCTTTGGTCGGGCTCTTGCGAATGGTGTTTATAACCTCGTCTATGTGGTCGAGCGCCTTTTTTAAGCCTTCCAAAATGTGCGCCCGTTCTTTGGCTTTCTTGAGCTCGTATTCGGTACGGCGGCGGATTATTACCTGCCGGTGCTCCAAATAATTTTCGAGTACCGTTTTGAGGTTTAAAATGTGGGGCTCTATGCCGTCCACTAACGCCAGCATGTTTAAATGGAAAGTTTCCTGGAGCTGGGTGTAAGAGAAAAGCTGGTTTAAAATTTTGTTGGGCAATGATTCTTTTTTAAGGTCTACCACCACGCGCACGCCGTCTTTGTCGGACTCGTCGCGCACGTCGCGGATGCCTTCTATTTTTTTGTCGCGCACCAGTTCGGCAATTTTTTCCAGCATGGTGGCTTTGTTTACCCGGTACGGTATTTCATGGATAAGTATTTGGTACGCGCCGGTTTTGGTTTCCACTATTTCAGTTTTGCCGCGCATGACAATGCTGCCTTTGCCGGTAGCATAGGCGTTTTTAATGGCGTTGATGTCGTAAATAATGCCGCCGGTTGGGAAGTCAGGGCCTTTTATAAACTCTAACAAATCTTCTATGGTGGCTTCCGGGTCGTTTATAAGGGCAATTATGGCGTCGCAAAGTTCGCCCAGGTTGTGGGGCGGAATGTCGGTGGCCATACCTACGGCAATGCCCAAAGTACCGTTAAGCAAAAGGTTGGGCAGTTTGCCAGGCAAAACACTGGGCTCTTTTCGGGTGGCATCGTAGTTGTCGCGCCAGTCTACCGTTTCTTTGTCTATGTCGGTAAGCAATTCTTCCGCCAAAGCCGACATGCGGGCTTCGGTATAACGCATGGCTGCCGCGCCGTCGCCGTCCATGCTGCCAAAGTTGCCTTGCCCGTCAATAAGCGGGTAGCGCATGGCAAATTCCTGGGCCATGTGGACCATGGCGTCATACACGGCCACGTCGCCGTGCGGGTGGTACTTACCAAGCACGTCACCTACTACGGCTGCCGATTTGCGGAATTTTGCGCTGTGCCTCAAGCCTAATTCATGCATGACATACAAAATACGCCGGTGGACGGGTTTTAAGCCGTCGCGGACATCGGGCAGGGCGCGGGCAACAATAACCGACATGGCGTAGTCGAGGTACGACTCCTGCATTTCGTGGATAATGTCCCTGGGTTTGACCAGGCCAATGTCGTTGGAGAGAGGTTGTGTTGAGTCTTTGGGCATAGGTACAAATAATTATAATCCTAATTATCCGAATGGGGGCAATCCGTATGCCCCAAATTTATGCAGTGTATTCGGGTTATTTGGATTGGGTTATTTGGGGTATTCGGATTATATTCTTTTATTTTCTAAAATTGTTTTTAAAATCATTAAATCCTCGACCGAGGGTTTTAAACAGGCTTAGGTCACGCTGGTTCCGTTTGCCAATTTGGGAAGTAAAAGCCCAAATAACAATAAGCAAGGCAATGACCGCTAAGGTAAACAGCCAGACCAACCTGACTTTTTCATTATGGGGCTTGCTGCGTATGGTTTCTAAAAAAGACATGTATAATTGAACAAAATTTTAACTCTACTAAATACTAAAATAAACTAAATTACGAAATTAGCCATCAAGTTATTAAGTAGTGTTAAGTGCTAAGTAATTAGTGCTAAGAAACCGCAAATTTAAAAGTTAGGCGTTCTTTTCTGCTTTCTCTAATTATTAAACCTTGATTCTTAATTCTTGATTCTAACTTCTAGATTTTTGTAGTTATCTCATTGGTTCCAGGACCACTACCTTGGTCCCCTCTTCCTGTAAGTCGCGCTTTTTAATAATGAGCTTTTCCATTTCTTCTTTTTTTCCGCCCATTTCTTTTATAAACTTGTCCAAGGGGTCTACGTCAATTATTAAATCACCCATTTTATAGTGGGAAGGAATAACAATTTTTGGCTCTATTTCGTTAACGACTTTGGCGGCTTGCGAAGCGGAAAGTACTGTGTTGCCGCCCACCGGGATTATTAAGATGTCTATTTCGCCCAGTTCTTCTATTTCGTCTTCTTTCATGTTCCAGTCGTGGATATGGGTAAGGTTTAAGATGCGGATGTCTTCGCTTTCTATTAAAAATACGGAAATATACTTGTCTTCCTGCTTTAATGGAATGCCCGTAAAGGTTACGCCTTTAACGTCGTATTCACCCGGGGTGTCTACCAAAAAGGGCTCGCCCGAAAAACCCGAAGTGGCCGAGTACAAAGTTTTGTCACGCTGGGCCAAAACCAAAATATCCGCCGCGCCGCGGGGCGGAGTGAGTCCTGAGTCTTTATGGAACGGGTCGGTAACGACCACCGCGTCTTTAGTGGTAAATTTAAACGAGGAAAGGCCAAAGTATTGGATATGCATAGTACAGATTGAAGTTGTAAGATTTAAGTTGTAAGGTAAGATTTTCTGCTTAAATCCATAATCTTTAGTCAAAAATCTACCCCTAAATAATAGCATTTTTTTAGCAGGTTTGGAAGGGCAATTTAGCTTCAAAATGAGAGGGTTTTTAACAAAAAATTGTATAAAAAAACGGGGCCGATAACGTCATCAGCCCTGTCCGAGAGGTTGTCAAATTTGGATGTGTTCCCAGTCAAACCAGCACGGGTAAGGAGCATGAAAAGCGTGCCCCCGGCGGTTGTACTCGACTGTTATGGTCCAGTACTTGTTTGGTTGGTTGCCTTCGAGGATAACACCCCCATTAGGGGTGATCCACTTTAGTTTAAACAGACCCTCGAGGACTTCACCGCTTATTCCCTTAGGTGGTTTTTTGCCCTCTCCCCACCTCGACGCAATTTCGTATGCGTCGGCAACAACGCCTGCCATGCCCCATGGGCTAGAGCATCGTAATGCGGCAGCATTCGCTAATTCGGTAAGATGACCTTTATCTACACTAATTTCCCGATCTCTCGACATGCTGGGATCCGTCAGATATACCAGTGCCCGAGGGTGGAATGCTCCGTAAAAGCCAGCGATTAACCCGAATGCTGACAAGGCCTGTCGGGCAATTTCTCCGGCTGGGGTTGCCCCCGTGTTGTGTAAGCGGTAAATTTGTTTTTCCAAATTACCGACCCCCTTTCATTTTTATTCTAAAAGATAAACATCTAGCTGATTATTATGCATTAATATTAAATTATTGTCAATAGACAGGTGTGTTGAAATATGTTAGTATTTTAATGCTTATTTGGCAGCATAAGTGCCAAGAATTAGATTAAACACTAACCCCCAAATAAGCTATATTAGGCACTTATTTAACAAGTAACCAATCTAACACGTTTTAATTGACCCAACGGTAAAACGTTGGTTTTATTGTGCAAATTGGTTCAGAAGGTATTTATGGAAGAAGTTACCCAAACCCAGGCAGTCCCTTCTCCGGCTGCCCAAGTGTACCCCGAATCCGCCAAGTCGGCCGAAAGCATGCAGGACCTTATTTCCAAAGGGGTGGAAATTAAAGTCTTAAAGGCCGGCGACATGGTGGAAGGCACGTTGCTTTCCGTAGGCAAGAACGAAGTCTATGTAGACTTGGAAGGTTACGGCGTAGGCGTAGTCCGCGGCCGCGAATTGTACGACGACGAAGCCACGTTGGCCAGCCTAAAGCCCGGCGACAAGATTTTTGTTTCCGTGGTTGACCCGGAAAACAAAGACGGCATAGTCGAGCTTTCCCTCCGCCAGGCCGGCCAAGAACGCGTATGGCAAACGCTAAAGACCAAGCTCGAAGGCAAAGAAGTCGTGCGCACCAAAATATTGGAAGCCAACAAAGGCGGCCTTATGGTGGAAATTAACAATGTCACCGGTTTCTTGCCCGTTTCCCAACTTTCGTTGGAACACTACCCGCGCGTGGAAGATGGCGACAAGAACAAAATCCTTTCCGTTTTGCAAAGTTATGTTGGCCAGTTGTTTGACGTACAAATTATTACCGCCGACAGTGACGAGGAAAAACTTATTGTTTCCGAAAAAGCAGTATTTGAAAAGGAAATGGAAAACAAGTTAAGCAAACTTAAAATTGGCGACGTGGTAGAAGGCATGGTCACGGGCGTAGTAGACTTTGGCGCCTTCGTAAAATTTGGCGAACTGGAAGGCTTGGTCCACATTTCGGAACTTGCTTGGCAACGCATAGAAAACCCGAAAGACATAGTCCGCGTGGGCCAAAAAGTCCAGGCAAAGGTTATTTCCATAGACAAAGGCCGCGTTTCGCTGTCCATAAAACAGTTGCAACAAGACCCTTGGCTGGAAGCCGTTAAAAAATACCAAATTGGCCAGAAAGTTACCGGCAAGGTAACCAAAGTCATGCCGTTTGGCGTATTTGTGGAATTGGACAAGGACATCCAGGGCTTGGCCCACGTTATGGAATTGTCCCACGAGTCGGTAAAAAATCCGGAAGAATTGCTTAAGCCGGGCGAGGAAAAGGAATTTAAAATAATTTCCATTGAGCCGGCAGAGCACCGTTTGGGTTTGTCGCTTAAGGCCTTAACCGAAAAGCCGAAAACCGAAGCCAAAACGGAAGAAACTGGTGAAAAAGCAGAAACGGTAGAAGAAAAAGCCTAACCAGGCAATATAAAAATCCCTCCCGTCCGCTAAAAAGCGGTGGGAGGGATTTTAAATTGGTTACATGGCAGCAGGGGCGGCTTTTTCTCCTTTGGTAAAGAGTTGTACCAAGGCAGAAAGACCAACGAGGATGTAAACAATCTTCGGGAGCATGTCAGTCATGTTCATGCCCAAAAGGACAAACAAGTCTTTTTGGAGAAGACCAACAAGCAGCCAGTTTAACCCGCCAATAATAAGCAGGATAAACGCTAACATTCTTATTGCTTTCACTAAACTCACCCCCTTTCCGTATATTGCATTTAGTTGTCTACTTATATCCTACCATGTAAGCGGAATTTTTACATTTTAGATATCCCCAAATTAAGAATTAAGAATCAAGAGTCAAGAATCAAGATGGGCTGCAATCCTTTATCCTTGATCCTTAACCATTAACACACAAAAAATCAGGGATTATTTTATTATTTTAACAATTTAACAACTAGCACTAGAAGGGCATCTTCTCTGAGAAGATGCCCTTCTAGTGCTTTAAGCTTGTAAAAATAAAAGGTCAAAATTTGACTCTTGATTCGTGCTCTAGCTTCTAGTATAGGTCAACCCAACTGACTTGGAACAAGAGTTAAGAAGTTAAGAGGTGAAGTAAACC